>DGDR01000098.1:0-20908 GCA_002385545.1 Clostridium sp. UBA3947 | reverse complement strand
AATAAACTCCTTTAATGCCTCTCCCTTGCAGGTTACCTGTCCATCAGGGTTATTAATAGCTATAAAACCATTCCCTAGTATAATCTTCAAGCCAAAAATATATATTACATCCCCAGGAACTAGTATTTTATTAGTAACCCGATAACTATTAACAAAGGTTCCATTAGCACTATTCAAATCGGTAATAGTCCACTGATTTTTATATAAGACCAATTTTGCATGAGTAGATGATACAAATTTATTATTAAAGACAATGTCATTTCTTTCAGATCTACCAATTAATAAATTGTAGCCTTCCTTTACCATATATTTCTTATAGCACTGCCTATTATTAGTTATAGGCTCTGTGAACAAAAAAGCATTTTCCTGACTATTAGCAAGCTTTAACGCATAAAAGTTCATAGGCTCTAAAATAATACTTTTTAGACTTTCCTGATTTGAATTAATAACTCTAGCATTTTTATTTGACTTCAATATCCATTGACCATTGACACCTTCAATACTTATCAAATCAAAGCTCTTGCCAAGCTCGTTATCATCCTGTAACCAGTACTGTCCTCCTACTTTTTCTGGTAAAGTAATGGTATTTATTTTTCTCTTTTTCATCAGGGTAACTATCATTTCTCTCACCTATCTGACCATTCTATAGAGTTCATCTATAGGGAAAACTTTTTACAATTTTATCCACTTATTGTGCTATTATATATTTTATAGGGCAAGTTGTAAATATATGTTAATTAATTAGTTACATCCTTTCCCATTTTGATACATAAAAAAAAGCGCTACTGCGCTATTAGAAGTCTGAGGTTGGAACTAGATATAAGATATCTGGAACCTGCTATCATATGGCCAATTCACTTTACACCTTGTTTTAATAAGGCATTGAGGAAGGTATATTCCGCTAATTATTAACCATAATACTATAGCTCTTATTCTTACTTATTTAGCATCTCTGCTATCTTTCCTGCACTCCTCTTATATCTAGCATAATCTGCAAACCTTTCTGCATCATCAACATAATTGGAGGCAACAGAAATTTGCCTAGATGGATTGCAGTAATTGTAAAGCTCAATAAGGATATATTTTAGCTTATCATCCTTCCCCCTAATGGAAGGAAGTATTTTGTGCATAATGGCATAGTCAAAAGCAGTATTTTCATTCTCAATAATACCGCTAATTTTGTTTTCCAGCATATAAAAGATAATTTCATCACGAACCCTATAACCAAAGGCTCTGTTTCCTTTTTTTAATATATTATTTATGGCTATTATTTTTTCGTTAATATATTCAACATAGGTTCTATCTTGCTCTATAGCATCAGAAATATGCAGAAATCTTGTTTTAAAAAAGTCGTTGTCCATTTGAATAGAACTAGTAGTATATCTACTGAAGTTTAGTTGATGCAGATTTACCTGAGAAAGCTCTATAACATTAGCTCTATCTAACACCTTTCGACTCAAATTATTATCCTCACTATCCATGTTAACAGTGCCAATTAAATAAAGGTTATCTGGCAAATACAAATTGCCATATGAGAGATCTTCTCTAGCATAAGCCTCTGAAAACAAGGGACTAGTTACTATATCCCTGCCTTTAAACTCCCTAGATTCTATTAAACTTAAATAGTGGCTAAGATAATCCTCAACTCTTGCTAAGTTCATATCATCTAAGCATACAAAGAAAGGTTTATTTCTATTTTCAAGTTTTATGGCCTCCATTATAATTGATGTCAGCTGCCCCGGTACAAAAGTCTGCTTTTGATCCTTATATCCAAAAAGGTCTGAACTATCCTTCCACTCTGGTCTAACAGAAATCATTTTAAATCTTCCATTTTCTTCAGTAGCTCCCACCGCTTCAGCAAATAGCTTTACCAACTTTGTCTTACCAGTGCCGCTTATTCCTGTAAGTATTAAGAAAGGTTTAGTTTTTAAGGCCAGATAAAAATTGAATACGTCTTCATTGGAATAGACAAAGCCCTTTTGACTAATATAATTAGCTATGTCTAATACAATTTCTCTAGTGTTCTTATTTGCCCCTACATAGGTCTTTTCCCTATCCTGTGGTATATAATTGTATTTTTCTTCTCTTTCTTCTTTAAGCTTCTTAGCCTGCATAACTTGATTTTCAATGAATAACTCTAATAATAATCGGCTTCTTTCCTCTTTAGGAGAAATCATTCTTCCTGCTTTACGGAGACCCCTAGAATCTTGTCCATAGGTTGCCAGCTGAACCATCTCCTTTTCAGGCTTTTCTGGAACAACAGTATAGCTACATTCAATTTCATTATAGCCCCCTCTGTTAATAAAAGTATCTTCTGTTGTTCTTCTATTATCGGCCATAAATCTCATGCATCAGTCACCTTCCCATTTTTTTATCCTCGTTTTACCGTCTCATTATAAGTCTTCAAAGCTTCTAATTTAGCTTTACCTAGAATCGAATTTCATATAATAGATTATAACATATATTACATATATTCCCAACTAGTTTTTGTAATATATTCTAAAATAGCGGAAAACTATTCTAATCCTATTAGCCATATGATACAACATAACTTATAACATGGTTTAGGAGATGTTTTATATTGATGAAGCTTTAAGATTTAAGATAAATTTAATGGAAAGTAACTTTATTCAATTAAAATAGCCCTTATTTTTTCAAAGCAACTTAACAAAACAATTTACAGCTATGACATATGTTTATAAAAATTTAAGAAAAGCTGGCTTTAAAAACTGCTTTTATCTACCTTGGCAGCCTATACTATAATCAAGAACTCTTCTCTAGATAACTGGGATTCCTCCATTGCTAAAATGAAGTTTATGATTATATTTATAGCAAGTCAGGCTTTGGTTTTTGGAGTATGGACTCGGATATTAGGGCTCTGTTTGCCGCTAGCATAGTATTTAGCTCCTATATAGATGAATATCAAAGGGGCCTGCTACCTATTACTATAGGCAATAGCATTAATGCCATATTAATCGCTCATGAGCAAGCAGCCATGATAGGAGTTATTGCTACTAGTACAACTTTTAACATTGTTACTTCAAGCATAAAATAATATATCTACAATAGAATACATATTTCTTATAAAAACTCCTTATGTAAAAAGCAAATTTCATCCCACTGCCCTTAAAATATTGTTTACTATTTATATTTATGGTAAAATATTGTCTCATTTGATAAAATTATAGGGTTTATGGGGGGTTTTATGAGCAAATTAAAGAAAATAATTATAGCATCAGTTTTGTTTCTTATAGTTGGTATAGGCATCGTTTTTGGCATTAAATTTTACTTAATCGAAAAAATTGACGATCAATTTTATAAATATGAAACTGCTTATATTGAACTAGAAAAACTGGATTTAGACAAAGTCCAAGTTAAAGGAGATAAGCACACTGCAATAGAAACTGATCAAATAAAATATATTATTCCTATAGAAAATGGTAAAGTTGAAAAAAAATCTACTTCAAGCGGTGAAATCGCTAAGGCATCTTTTGATGATGACAAGTATGTTATCAATACAAATGTATCAGAATTTTTTACTGAAGATTGGGCAAGCACCTTAGACTCTTCAACAAGAAAGCAAGCTAAGAAGGTTTTCGGTTCAGATCTTTATTCTTCAGGATATGAATTTCTAAAAACTTTCTACAGCTATACGCCTAATAAGTTATCTTTGACTTCCTCATTTGCTGATATCACTACTTGTAAAATTGCCTTGACCTGTAAAACTCTACTTGTACCTGGCAAGCCTAAAAAGATATACTATTTTGAATCCAAAAATTTGAAAGGCTTTATGCACAGTGGAGATTCTGATATAAATTTGCTAGTATTTCCTGATGATAATACTAGTTGTACTATCTTGATTAAAAACCTTACAGAAGATGACGCTAAGCAAATTTTAGCCTCTATTGAATTTAAATAAGATACAAGAATCCCCTGCTTACTGATAATCTTCAGCCAGCAGGGTTCTTTTTTAATTTGCACATGCAATTTGTCCACTTTTTTTACCGTTCCCTATTTTTCTTATACTTATATACATTTAAAAAGGTACTAACTGCCATAATTACGGCTACTATCATATTTATATAAGGTGTGAATAGAATAAAGGCTAAAATCAGAAGCAGTCCATTTTTTTGCTTACCATCTGAAATGCCGATATTTGCTTTTCCAGCCTTATCCTCTTCCTCTCCTAGATCTGAAAACATCTCTGGGTATTTATTTTGAAATACTATTGAATTCACTATAAGAAGTATGCTTAAAATGGTGTTAATAATATAGGTATTCATGAATTGATCAATCATCTTTGCCTCCAATATCTTTTCTAGTCGTGTTTTTATATATTATAAGCTAAAATTCTTTCTCTTTCCAGCCTAACTTCTTTTTCTTTTAAATTATTGACAGAAGTACAGTTTTTTAGACAGTGCTAGTAAAAAATGCTGTGGCGTTTTAGCTGTCGGATGTCAGAAGTCAGATACCAAGGAAAATTTTGTAGAATGCAAAATTTAATATTTTTTTATTTTTCAATAACAGAAACATTATTAATAAACAGCCTTAATATTGATATTTAGAACACTCTATTCCCTTAAAATTATATAATTTCCTATACAATAAAAAGTTCCGCCTGATAAACAGGCGACATTTATATGCTGATAATCTTGTTTATATTTTTTATAAATACTAAAAGCTTTCGTAACGTACTATATGTTCTAGAGGTTTTCGTGTCTCATTGTGTCTATCTGGAGAAGCTGGTTCTCCTGCTGCATAGCCAATTGCTAAAATGTTCACTGGCTCTATATTTTCTGGTAAATTAAATTCCTCTCTTATTATATTTGGATTAAAGGCACATACCCACAGGCTTCCAAGGCCAAGATCCGCTGCTTCTAGCATCATATGGTCTGTTGCAATAGTTGTATCTATATCTAGAGCATCCTTGCCATCTAGTTGTCTCTTCCAAACGGCATCCTTGTCTCCGCAAACGATTATAGCTAAGGGAGCTCCATAGATATTAGCAGCCTTCTTTATCTTGTTTAGACCTTCTTCCTCCTGTACTACTATAAGTCTCTGAGGCTGTCTATTAGCAGCGGTAGGCGCAATCCTAGCAGCTTCTAATATCTTTTTTATCTTTTCCTCTTCTACCTTCTTATCTTCATACTTTCTAACAGCATAACGCTTTTTCGCTAGTTCCAAAAATTCCATTGTTACCACCCTTTCCATATTTTAAACCCTAAGATAATTATATAAATATCATATTTCAAAGTCTAATTTATTATAGAGATTCTTAAAAAATATTTGTTGACAACTCTGGTTTAATCCATTAAACTAAGGTTAGGTTTAATAAATTAGACCAAAAGGAGTGAATCATTGATGGAAGCAATTAAAATCTTTGACGCCGAATATAAATTTATGAATATTATATGGGACCATTGCCCTATAGCTAGCTCTGAGCTAGTAAAGCTGGCTAAGGAGGAGCTTGGTTGGAAAAAATCCACCACCTATACAGTAATTCGAAGACTCTGCGAACGGGGAGCTATAAAAAACGAAAATTCAGTGGTTACTGCACTAATTAATCGAGAACAAGTTATGCGAGCAGAGACAGAAGAACATATTAATAAAATATATGAAGGTTCCTTGAGACTTTTTTTCACTACATTTTTGAAAAAGGAAAAGTTAAATAAGGATGAAATTGAAGAGCTAAGAAAAATAGTTGAACAGTATGGAGAGGAGGAATAAACTTAATGGAAAACATCTTTTTAACTGTGGTAAAAATGGGTATTTCTGCTTCTGTGGCAGCATTGGTAATTCTCATTATTAGATGGGCCTTAGGCAATAAGCTTCACAAATCCTTCTCATATGCCTTATGGACTATTGTACTTATAAGATTAATCATTCCCTTTTCCATACCTTCAATGGTTAGCATATTTAATAAGGTTCCTGTCCCCTCAGTCGTATCTACCGATAGCAAGGAGTATGGCATTACTCAGAAGCTAACTTCTAGCTCTAACGGGACAAGTTTTGATACGACAAAAAACGAACAAGTTCATAATAATGTAGAAAATCATGACTTAATAAGTGCTTTTAATGTAGATAATTATGATAATTATTATACTATAGATAATTTTATTACTTTCATAAGCTATGTATGGCTTATAGGTGTTGTTATTATTCTTGGTCTTAGCGTTTTTGCCTACTTAGATATTTATAATAAGCTTCAGGACTCCGTTATTTATAAGAATGACTCTTTAATATCCCGTTGCTATCAGCAAATAAAATTTCATAGAAATGTAAAGCTCTATACCTCTGATAAAATAAATAGTCCCTTAGTATGTGGTCTTTTGAAGCCTCGCATCATATTGCCCTTAGCCTTGACAGAGCAATGTAGCGATGATGAGCTATCCCATTATGTATGTCACGAACTGGTGCATATCAAAAGATTTGATTATATTATAAAGCCCTTATCCTTTTTAGCATTATCTATCCATTGGCTAAATCCCCTTATGTGGCTTTGCTATATATTAGCTCAAAAAGATATGGAGCTTTCCTGTGATGCAAGGGTTTTATCCCTAAGCAAGGAGGATATTAGAAAGGACTATGCTAACTCACTTATAAATATAGCTGCAAAGCAAAATGTATTCCTGCAGGCAGGCCTTCTTGCCTTTGGCGAAAAAAATATTAAAAGTAGGGTAAAAGGGGTTATGAAATATAAAAAAACACAGCTTTGGATGAGTATTATAGGCCTTGTTATCATAGCAGCTTTAGGAATTTTGCTATTAACTAACGGTAAAACAAATAAAAGTCTTAGCTTATCAAAATTAAAATCCAACTCATCCTCCACCATTACAAATGAAAAACTGTTGGATAGTTTATTAGAGCATAGGTCAAAATATGTTGGAGATGCCAGCAACGCAATGAATCTATTAAGAAAGCTACCTTATGGCAGTAATATTGATAGCATCTCCTTATCAACAGAAAAAAGGCCCTATGGTATTACAGTAAACATTGGCAAAGAAAACTCCTCTGACCCAAAGGAAGGATTATTAAAACAAAATGCCCTGCTGTTTTTTTCCCTTATAGAGAATGTTGATAATATAACCTTTATTTCTCAAACTCCCGTTACCTATACTAGAGAAGAAATGCAAAAATACTTTAAAAAAGACTTGTGGTCCTATTCAAAGGATAAGGAGACCTTCGACAGATTTTTTCTAGATATTTCTACAAAGATAAAAGTTTATCCTGAAACCTATTCACTAGCTATGTCCAGCGTAATAGGAATAGAGATTGATCTTGCCTTAGATTCATACTATAAGGAATCTGACTTCAATATTACCTTTTCAGCAAATTCAGGGCATCTCCATATAATGAAGGGTAATACATTATCAGAATCTAGAAAATCAATAACTAACCCAGAAGGCAAGGTTATTTGGAGTCCTAATATATCAACAGATAGTAGCCAGGGAGACACCGTAACTATTTTCGTAACTGATAAATCGGGAAAGCATCTTATAACTAAACAGTTAAATATTACTCAGAAAAGTGTCATTAACTATAAGGTTGAAGCTTCCTATGATGTTATATTTGAAGCTCCTTAATTAATGGCATCACTTCCTCCAATAGGATTGAAGCTTTAGCTATAAGATTATGCATGGACTAGGACGATTGGGGAGATTGTCCTAGTCCCTTTTTTTATTAACTTTATTGAACCGTCCCCATACCGTATAAAAATTAAGCACAAGCAGAAGCTAAATAAAAAAAATGAAAGAAAGATAGGAGACCTTATGACTGATACAAAAGAAAAATCAAAAATAGGTTGGAATTTAGAAAACAGTTATGCATCTTTACCAAAATCCTTTTATACTCCAGTTAAGCCAACTCCTGTAACTTCGCCAAATTTAATTATTTTAAATCACTCCTTGGCAGAATCTCTTGGCTTTGATGGGCAGGAGCTAGAAGAAAAGGCAGCTGTATCTGTCTTTGGAGGTAACAGAATTCCTGAGGGTAGCTACCCTATAGCTCAAGCTTATGCTGGCCATCAATATGGTCATTTTACTATGTTAGGTGATGGTCGAGCTGTATTACTAGGAGAGCAGATTACGCCCCAGGGGCGACGATTTGATATACAGTTAAAGGGTTCTGGTCCAACCCCCTATTCTCGGGGCGGGGACGGACGGGCTGCTCTTGGGCCTATGCTAAGGGAATATATTATCAGCGAAGCAATGTTTGCTCTAGGAATACCAACTACCCGCAGCCTGGCAGTAGTAACCACCGGAGAGCCAGTATACCGTGAAACTAAGCTCCCTGGTGCCATATTAACTCGAGTTGCTGCTAGTCATATTCGGATTGGCACCTTTGAATATGCTGCTAGACTAAAGGATATAAATTCTTTAAAGGCTCTTACCGATTATACTATCCAAAGACATTTTCCTCACATTGCTACGGAGAAAAACCCCTATCTAGCTCTACTTAAGGAGGTTGTTAAAGGCCAGGCCATCCTTATTGCAAAATGGATGTTGGTAGGCTTTGTTCATGGAGTTATGAATACAGATAATGTGGCCATCAGCGGAGAAACCATTGATTATGGTCCCTGTGCTTTTATGGATACTTATAATCCAGCAACAGTGTTCAGCTCCATTGACCGTTACGGTCGTTATGCTTTTGGTAACCAACCTCCTATTGCAGAATGGAATTTAGCCCGATTAGCAGACAGCCTTTTACCTCTACTAGATGATGATGAGGATGTGGCAATAGATTTAGCCCAATCTGCAGTTTCAGAGTTTAACAGCTTGTATCGAAAGCATTGGCTGTCTGGAATGAGAAATAAGCTCGGCCTCTTCAATGAGGAAGCTGAAGACCAATATCTAAGCGAGGAGCTATTAAAGCTTATGGAAAAACACGAAGCAGATTATACCAATACCTTCTTGGCCTTAACCTTTGGAAAATATGAAGGTATGGAGCTGTTTAAAAGCCCAGAATTTACACAGTGGCAAAAGTGCTGGCAGGCACGATTAAGTCGTCAGGAGAAAACAATAGAGGATTCCCACCAGCTTATGAAAAACAGTAATCCAGCGGTAATTCCTCGCAACCACCGAGTAGAAGAAGCTCTAGATGCGGCGGTTAATCATGGGGATTACACCGTAATGCAACAACTTCTTGAGGTTCTTTCTAAGCCCTACGCTCATTGCCCTCAGCAGGAGGAGTATTCAAAACTACCTAAAATAACGAACCGTCCCTATAGAACCTTCTGCGGTACCTAACAAAAGTATCCACAATTTATAGCAAATTTATCGAACCGTCCTTCATTGGCTCCATCCTAGCTTCGGCCTGCTTCCCCTGCTACTTTTAGTAATCGTAGTTTTGCTAATTATGTTGAACCGTCCCCAATCCCCGCTAGTTTTGCCAGTTTTGCTGAACCGTCCCCACAAAAAAACTATCCACAGTTTTTGCTCTAGTTAATAGCAAACTGTGAATAGTTTTTTATATTATGTGGATAGTTTCTAAATAGTTTTTTATAGTTTTTAGATAGTTTTTATATTAACTCTACTTAATTATCTTAATTTCAGCACATGGGTCAACTGTGAATTCTATTGAACCGTCCCCAAATTTAAAATCTACAGCCTTGCCATCTACTAATACCTTTGAGGCAGTAGTATTGTTAACTTTAAGCTTGAAGCCATGGTATGTTCTTTCATAGCCTTCATAATCCTTTTTAATATTTATAGTTATATTGTCTCCATTGTTATTAACTAGGACCTTGTATAGGTTATAGGCTCCTTCTCTGTAGTTGTAGCTTTCGCCGTCATCTTGGTATGTTGTGTAGACAGTCTTCTTTCCAACAGGAGCTGGGTAAATGTCTAGGGTTAATTCCTTTATTTCCTTTTCTCCAATGTAGTTTTGCACAGGGTAGTTAGGAATAATGCTGCCCTGCTTTACATATATAGGACATACATCTAGAGGTGCCTGTTTAATTATGTATTGGCCACCTTCAAATACTTCTTTTGTCCAGAAGTCAACCCAATTATCTCCTTTTGGTAGGTATACTATTCTAGCTTTTTTACCTTGTTCTACAACGGGAGCAACTAGAATGTTTTCACCGCAGAGGAATTCATCGTTGATTTCATAGGTGTTCTTGTCGTCCTGATAATGAAGCATTAAAGGTCTCATAACTGGCAGACCATTAATTTCCCCTTCTCTCATTATGTCGTATAAGTATGGTATTAGGGTATATCTCAATTTAATATACTTTCTATTAATGTCCTCTGTCACTTGGTCAAAGGCCCAAGGCTCCTGGTCTCTAGTATGAAGGGCTGAGTGGTTTCTAAACAATGGGCTAAAGGCGCCAACCTGAACCCATCTTGATAGGAGCTCTCCTGTACAGTCATGGCCAAAACCACCTACATCGGTACCAGCAAAGGAGAAACCACTTAATCCAAGGTTTAATAGCATTGGAATAGACATTCTCAAGTGTTCCCAAAGGCTTTGATTGTCACCTGTCCAAACAGTGGAGTACTTTTGAGTTCCAGCATAGCAGGCTCTGGTTATAACAAAAGGTCTCTTATTTGTATATTTCTTTATACCTTCATAGGTAGCTTTAGACATATAGTGTCCATATACGTTGTGAATCTCCCTGTGATCAGCCTCTATACCGTCATTATTAAACATAACATCATCTGGTAGTGGACCATTGAAGCTGGCTGGCTCGTTCATGTCATTCCATATTCCAGCTACACCGTAATCCATCATAATTTTTTGATTTTCAGCCCACCACTGTCTAACCCTTTCGTCGGCAAAATCCGGATACACTGAATCTCCTGGCCAAACTCTGTTTACGTAGGTAACTCCGTCCTTGTCAGTGGCAAAATAGCCCTTTTCCATACCTTCATCATATATTGCATATCCCTTATCCTTTTTTACACCAGGGTCTATAATAGTTACTACCTTAAAGCCCTCTGCCTTTAGTTCCTCTATGGTAGCCTTAGGATTTGGGAATCTCTTTTTATCCCAAGTAAACACTCTATATCCATCCATGTAGTCTATATCAAAATGAATTGTATCACAGGGGATATCTCTCTTTCTAAACTCATTGGCTATCTCTCTAACTCTGCTTTCTGGTGCATAGCTCCAGCGGCATTGCTGATATCCAAGGGTCCAGAGCTGAGGCAGCGGAGTGGTTCCTGTTAGGTATGTATATCCTCCTACCACTTCCTTTATGCTTGGTCCATATATAAAATAATAGTCTAGGTTACCGTCTACAGCACCAAAGTAATAATACTTGCTGTTTTCCTTGCCCATATCAAAGTGGGATTCAAAGGTGTTATCAAAGAATATACCAAAGGCTTCCTTTCCCTTCATAGCTATTAGGAAGGGAATAGATTTATATAAAGCCTCATAGCTTTCCACATGAGGACTTGGATCATCGGTATTCCACATTTTATAGTGATAGCCCTTTTTGTTTAAATGACCAGTTTTGTCACCTAAACCATAGAAATACATATCCTCTTCCATTTTCTTTAATACTTCTATTTTACATTTGCGCTGATCTGCTTCTACCTTATGGCCTTCTGCTGCTGCAACTTCAAGTTGCTCTGCTCCTCTTCTTATAAAAGGATCCGCTTCGCCTCTATAATCCTGGCAGAGAACATTGCCCTTAGAATCATAAATATCAACTTTAAAATCGTCAAATATATGTACCGCTAACTTATCAGTATGAATAGCTATTTTTTCTGCATCCTTTTCTACTGAAAAGCTACATTCCTGAGCCTTAAGTCCTTCTACAGCCTTAGAAGCCCTCTGCTCTCTCATAATAGGAGCAAAAAAATTGATTATAGCAGGTGTAAGAACCTCCACTGTAACCTTTTGCTCTTCAAACTGAATAAGAACCTTGTTGGCTTCTTTAAGATAATTTACAATTTTGCCAAACATTTAGCCACCTCCAAATTTACTCTTACCCCATACTCTTAGTCTAAGGTACATCCTAGAGATATATAAATTTTAAGGTTCCAACTTCAACTAATAACCTATCGGCGATGATAGCTGAGTCTCACTAGACCGAGACACCAATAGGCTAGTTTCCGTATAGGAACCCTATATAGATATCATATTTCAAAGCTTTATAATATATTAGTCAATTTAAAATCTTATTCTGCCTCTGTTATGGCTAAGGCTACAGCTCCCATTACTCCTGTATCTTCCCCAAGACCTGCTGGAACAATCTTGCACTTTTCTGCTATGGCCTTTAAAGCCCTTTCTTGTACAACTTCATTAACCTTATCAAACATAACTGAACCCATCTTTGAAACGCCGCCACCGATAACAATCATTTCTGGGTCAAAGGATACTACAATATTTGCAATACCTATACCTAAATATGTAAAGCTCTTTTCAAGTATGTCCTTAGAAACCTTATCACCCTTTTGAGCTTCTACATAAACCTCATAGGAAGTAACCTTATCATATTGAGATAAGCTAGTTTCTAAACCTGCTTCTAAAGCTTCTCTTGCTTGTCTTGCAATAGCAGTTCCGGATGAAAAGGCTTCGAGACATCCATAGTTACCGCAATTACATCTTGGTCCATCTGGTAGTAATGTTGTATGTCCTATTTCTAAGGCATTGGAGGTAGATCCCTTGTAGAGTTTTCCATTTATTACAGCTCCTCCTCCTACACCAGTGCTTACTGTAACGTATACCATATTTCTAGTTCCCTTACCAGCACCAAACATATACTCAGCAATAGCTGCCACATTTGCATCGTTCTCTAAGTATACTGGTAGGTCATATACCTTCTTAATTTCACCTACTAAATTGAAGTTTACAAATGGTAGGTTAGGGGTTTTTATAATAATTCCCTTTTGTGAATCCAATGGACCTGGAGAACCAATTCCTATAGCCTTTATCTCATCTACACTCTTTCCAGCATCTTCTAGCACCTTTCCAATAACTCCATTGATTCTACCTAATACTGCTTCTTCTCCTTCAAAAGCATTTGTAGGCACAGTATGGGAACTTAATATATTTCCTTCTAAATCTGCAAGTGCCCCCTTGATTTTCGTACCACCTAGGTCTATCCCTATAACATAGTTGCGTTGTTCTTTTCCAGACATATAATCACCTTCGCTTCTGAAATATTTTGTAAGACTAAATACTATAAATAAGCATTTGTGTCTCACTCCCCATATCAATTATATGAAATCCTATCCTTATAATCAATTATAGAATTTTAATAATGTGAAAATTATTCTATCTTTATAGGTTAATTCTCAGAAACGTGTCTAAAAATGGGCTTTCTTTAGCACCACTAACAAGAACTGCATGTCCAGAATTTAACATTGATATAGTGCTCTTATAGATCAACCTTTATATCTATCCTATCTACCTTAACCTTAGGATAGTACTTTTCCATAGCTAACCTTATCACCTTATTAACCTTTTTATTGCTGCTAAATTCCTTCACCTTAATATCTTCAGCTAAGTATCTCAGCTGGTCGTTCAGGAATTTCACGCAGGCTGCTTCGTTCCTATTTTTATCCTTATAAGGAACTTTATTGGAACAATATACATCAATTAAAATATGAACTACCTTATTGTCAGCAGTGATGGCAGTGAACATTGGTAGCTTTATAACATTATCTTCAATACTCATAACAATTCGGAATTTAAAGGTTTGGGTTTTCTCTGACACATAGTTTACATTTTCTATAGGCAAAAACTCTTCTAGCTGTTCTAAGAGCCTTATTCCTACAACCACCCTTGAGGTCTGAAGATAGGTTAATTTTACCCTCTTTTTCTTATATCGCTTTAAATCTATGTGCTGCTTTTTAAGGATTTTATACTCATCCCCATACTGGCCCCATAGCACATATCTCTTTCCTGCTATAGAGCTTCTTAGCTCCTCATCCTTATCTACCTTTTCATAAACATTATCAAGGGTAAAGTTCTCTATATACTCTTCCTTAACACAAACCAAATTATGCTTTAGATCATATTTTACCTGTTTTACAATCCCATAATGCTTTCTTCTTGTAAGTATATTGGTACAGTAAACCACTATGGCCATTATAGCTAACACTAAATATCTCTTATCACCAAGAAAGACCTTACCCATTGCAGAGCAAAGTATAAAAAGAAAAACCACTGTGGTTGAATATCTGGCAGCTTTAATTCCCTTACAATATTCCTTTGCTTCATTAATAAATTCTATATTCTTCATCTCTACTCCTATTCAAGCTTTAAATATTGGATTTCTTTGATACTATTATACTCATAATCATAATTAGTTATTGACGTCAGCTTATGTCTAATAATGGTATTATAACATAGTTGCTTCATATATTAAATCCTTTAACATAAGCTTATAATTCAGAAATGCTACTAGGAAACCTATCCGAAATTTAATTCTTAAAAGCAGGCATTACTTATTTGAAAATTTGTTATATAATACTCTTAAGGGCATTCGTTCCTTATAGTAGTTGTCACTATTATTTATCTCGATATTATATTGTAAATTTTAGAATGCTTTAAAAATAAACAGGGAGGGATAGTTTATTTATAGCAATATCAGATGCAGCTATGAAAATCATACTTAAACTACAGCAAAATGAAGTGACAGAACAGGCTATTTACTCAAACTTGGCTAAAAGGGTAAAAAGTCAATCTGAGAAGGATACCTTACAGAGAATTTCAAAGGAAGAAGGCATCCACAGCAAGATTTGGGAGAAGTACACAAATAAAAAGCTAACTCCTAATCGACTAAAGGTCTTTTTTTATACTTTATTGAGTATAGTTTTTGGATACACCTTCACAATTAAAATTATGGAAAAAGGAGAGAAGAATGCTCAGGACATCTATACGAAGCTAGCGGCAGAGGTACCTGAAGCTAAGCAGATTCATAAAGAGGAAGAGGAGCACGAATATGCTCTAATTGCCTTATTGGATGAGGAACGTCTACAATATGTAGGCTCTATGGTGCTAGGATTAAATGATGCCCTAGTTGAGCTTACTGGAACCTTAGCAGGCTTAAGCTTTGCTTTGCAAAACAATAGGTTAGTAGCTCTTTCCGGCTTGATTACTGGTATTTCAGCTACTTTATCTATGGCTTCCTCCGAATACTTATCTGCTCGTTCTGAAGGAGATGCTAACGCCTTAAAATCTTCCTTGTATACAGGCATTATGTATCTTTTTGCAGTTGCCTTGCTGGTACTTCCTTACTTAATACTACCCTGGGATAAATATGTACCTGCATTAATTAGCATGTTACTTATTGTGGTTATTATTATATTTGCCTTCACCTACTATATTTCAGTAGCAAAGGACTTACCCTTTAAAAAGAGATTCTTAGAAATGGCTATAATTAGCCTATCTGTTGCAGCCTTGTCCTTTGTCGTTGGAGTATTAGTTAAAAAGTTCTTAGGCATAGATATTTAATAGGAATCATTTGTTTTATATCAGGAAGCTGTTGCCTAACCAACAAAGCCATTGGTTAGGCAGCAGATTTTTGTTTTGCTGCTTATTACTTCTTCAACTCCTTTGCAAATGAAGAGCATAGTGAATCAGCTATACGTTAAAAGCTCCCAAAGGCTTAAGTCTGAAATCTCAATTCTTACCTCTGACATCTCACCTCTGACATCTAATAGCCATAGTGCTTTTTCACCTATATTACTTTGTTTCAAAAGAGAGTTGATAAATAAGCAGAAATATTAGGACAAGCAGTAAGTAATTTTAGCACAAAAAAGTTACACAACTAGGAACCCATGTATTGTATAGCAGTCTCTTAAATTTATGTTTGCTGCTAGTATGCTATAATAAATAAAAGGCAAAAAATAAGCAGGAGGTTCTCCAGTATGAGTTCAAATAAAAAGATTTTAATAGCGGAAGATGATACCGATATAAACGACCTACTAAGCAACATATTGGTTCGGGAAGGATACTCTGTTAGAAGTGCCTATTCTGGTACCGAGGCTAAAATGTGCTTAGAGCAGTATGATTATGATCTTTTACTTTTAGACTTAATGCTTCCAGGAATCAGTGGCGAGACTTTAATTGAAGAAATTAGAAGAATAAAGGTACTGCCTATAATAGTCATCTCTGCAAAAACTGCTGTTGAAGATAAAATAAATGTGTTAAAGCTAGGGGCAGATGATTTCATTTGTAAGCCTTTTAATATACAGGAAGTTATAGCTAGAGTAGAGGCACAGCTTAGGAGATATACAAAGTTTTCAGCAGCTAAAGAGCAAACTAGTAAATTAACCTACAAGGGCTTAACTCTAGACAGAGAGTCCAAGGAAGTTTATCTTAAGGATAAACAGCTTTCCTTAACGATCATAGAGTTTAAAATATTAGAACTCTTAATGAGCAATCCAAAGCGAGTTTTTACTAGAGCTAATATCTTTGAAAAGGTATGGAATGATGAGTTTTTAGGTGACGACAATACGGTAAACGTTCATATAAGCAATCTTAGAAGCAAACTAGCCCAGATAGATAAGGAAACTAAGTACATTCAAACCGTATGGGGAATCGGTTTTAAATTACAGGAATAACAGATAGCTTACCAGCTACTTTCCATAAGCTAGTCATAATCCTTATGAGTTGCATTAGTAAATCTTAATACTTTCTTAAGATTTATTTTAGCTTATCTTATTGTTCATGTTCCATAATGTAATTAGACTAAAGAGAAAGGACTTTGAAGTAAGCAGAACTATAAATTTGGTATTGAAAGGAGCAGGAACATTATGAAGGATGTTGTGCTAAAAACTCATAACCTGTCCAAAAAATATGGGAATCAATTTGCAGTGGATAATGTTAATATGACTATAAAAAAGGGACAGATTTATGGATTTATTGGTCAGAATGGAGCTGGTAAAACTACTCTAATAAGATTAATTACTGGTCTGATTCATAAGACTAGCGGTGAAATTGAACTTTTAGGTGCCACCAGCGAAAACGATCTAAACAAAGCTAGAGCTTGGGTAGGCAGCTTAGTTGAAACTCCAGCCTTCTATGGCAATATGACCGCAAGAGAAAACCTTGAGGTATCAAGGCTAGTTCGTAATATTGCGGGAAAAGAGTGTATTGATGAGGTTTTAGACTTAGTAGGCTTAAAGGATGTGGAGAAGAAAAAGGTCAAGAATTTTTCCCTTGGAATGAAGCAGCGATTAGGTATAGCTAATGCCCTTTTGGGAAATCCTAAATTCTTAATATTAGACGAGCCTATAAATGGTTTAGACCCTGTTAGCATCGTTGAAATTAGAGATCTACTGAAGAAGGTAAATAAGGAAAAAGAAGTTACTATATTAATATCAAGCCATATCTTAGGGGAACTATCAGAATTGGCTACCAATTACGGAATTATCAACAAAGGCAAGCTAATAGAGGAGATTTCCGCAGAGCAGCTTAAAGAGAACTGTAGACAATATGTTCATATCCAGACCAGCGATGTAAAGAAAGCAGTAGTGGTTCTTGAAAGAGAACTAGGTATTAATGACTACACTGTTCATTCAGATAATACAATTAAAATTTTTAGCCACCTTGATAGCGTAGGAAAAATTAACACCCTTCTTAATTCCAATGGAATAGAGGTAGAGAAAATCGGTATAAAGGGTCAAAAGTTAGAAGACTACTTTATAAATGCTATTGGAGGTGCTAATAATGTATAGATTGATTAAAGCTGAAATATATACTCTTTTTAAAACTAGAGCCTTTAAAGTGCTTTGTATAATTGCCTTGTGCTGCTCTTTAATGTTAATAGGTATGAGCAAGCTCATATCATCAGAGGACTTTTTAAAAAGCAGCTTAAAGGGTATGACGGAGGAACAACAGGAGCAGTTTATTGAACAGCTAAAGTCTGCCAACGAAAATAGTATGTCACCAGTAAGCTCTTCAGGCTCCTTAGGTTTTACAATGAACACCGCCGATATTTTCAACCCAACAGCTAGGGAAATTTACAAAGGCACCTTTGGTAACCGAATAATAGAAATCTTCCTTGCCATATTGATTGGAGCAATGGTGGCATCCGAATATTCCTCTGGAACTATAAAAAATAAATTAGCCTATGGTAAAAGGCGAGAACAATATTATCTGGCAAAAATAATAGCTACCACCCTTGGCATGATGATTATATTAGCCCTCATGGTTACTGTTGCTACCATTGGTACAACTATTTTATATGGATGGGGTAAAGCCTTTGACCTTCACGAGGTAGCATATATTCTATCAACCTTTGCTTCAGCGGTAATAGTAGGTATGGCCATAATTTCCCTTTTAACACTTATAGCAACCCTAGTAAAGAGTAATGGTGCCACTATAGGTATTGGCATAGTAGCATTTGCTCTATTACCTAGCATAATCGTTTTCCTATATGGAAAATATGAATGGTTTGATAAAATATACGAAGCCACACCAGCCTACAGCTGGGCAGTAGTAACATCATTAAAATCAAGCAGCGGTGATCTTTTTAAATCCCTAATCATTAGCTTGATTACTATTGTAGTAGCCTCCATCTTAGGTATAATGGCATTTAAAAAACAGGATATAAAATAAGCTTTTTTACAGGAGGGAGTGAGCAAAATGCTTTGGTTAATCATAGTTTTAATATCGTGTATAGTGATTTTGCTCACTATCATTTTTAGATACAGAAAGGATATTAAGTATATTTCCGCTCAAATAGAGGAAAGTCAAGGTGAATATACAAACATTAGAATGAACACCTTAGACAAAAGCCTCGAGGACCTGGTAATAAAGATTAATAATATATATGACCTAAACCAACAGGCCACAAGTAAAATAAAGCATAGAGAAGAGGAGCTAAGGCATAGCATAGCCAACA
Organism: Clostridium sp. UBA3947; assembly: GCA_002385545.1. Taxonomy (GTDB): domain Bacteria; phylum Bacillota; class Clostridia; order Clostridiales; family Clostridiaceae; genus Clostridium_AU. Next base: position 2,103 of record DGDR01000098.1, on the reverse strand, counting down.
TGACCCATGACCTAAGAACGCCCTTAACCTCCATCATGGGCTACCTACAGCTTATAAAGTCCGCAAATTTAACGGAAGAGGAAATAGAAAAATATTTTAATATCATTGAAAAACGAACAGAAACCTTACAGGAATTAGTGGAAAGCTTCCATGAGCTATCAAGACTTAACTCCAATGAATATCAATTTGAATTAAAGACCGTAAACTTAAGCAATATCCTATGTGAAACTGTGGCTTTGTTTTACCATGACTTTACAAACAAAAACATTGAACCAATAATTAATATAGAAGAAAATATTCCAAATATTATTTCCGATGAAACGGCCCTAACTAGAATTTTTACTAACCTGATTAACAATATGCTAAAGCATGGAAAAGATACTGTTATAATTAATCTTGCTCAGAAAAAGGATAAACTAGTGGCAGAATTTATAAATCATGCACCAGATTTACAGCAGGATCAAATTTCCCATATCTTTGATCGCTTCTTTACCGGAGACAGGGCTAGGAGCAATAAAAATACAGGGCTGGGCTTATACATTGCCAAGACCTTGGCAGAACAGCTAGGCCATGAAATCGGAGCTGAGCTTATAGATGAAACATTAAAAATTACAGTGAGTTTTTCTATAAACAGTAAAAGAGAACCTTGATTTTTTCAAGGTTCTCTTTTATATTATAGCCTTATTTATCTAATTGGACACAAGACCATTTAGTATTACTATTCCATCATTATAGTTATACCCCTTGACGCTTGATACCTCAAATTTAACCTCATGCTTGCCAGTTAAGTTTTCTGCAATAATTTCAGCTTTTGTTACCGATACATTGTTTAAATATGTGTCAATTTCTTTAACCAATTCATTATCTACATATACCTTTATCTTACCACCCTTAGGGTCAGTGGTGTAATAAGCTATTAATGTATCCTTGTCACTTTCAAATACTAGTGTACTTCCTACTGTAGAGCTAGAAAATACTTCATTTTTATCAAAGCCATTATTAGAAGTTGGTGAAGTATTCAAGGTAAAATTATCAAGCTTATTGGATTGATACAAGGTATCTTTTACATTTTTAGCTTTCTTCCTTGAAGCTATATTTTTTGCTATACATTCTTCCATAAGATCGGCATAATATGAATATCCTTTATCATTAGGAAGAATACCATCATCACTTAAGCTTCCATAACCTCCTTCATAATTATTGAAGGCTGTCATTGTATCTACATATGTGAAATCATAATGCTTGGAAAGCTTTTTTATAACTTCTGTATATGAGTTATCGCTTTTTATAGAGCTCTCTATAATAGGTATTATATCTATATCAGGATTATGTTTTTTTAATTTCCTTATTAGGCTTTCATAAAATATTGCAAACTGAGTTGGGCTAAGTCTACCATTATCATTTTGGCCAAAGCAAATTAAGGCTAAATCCTGTCCTTCACTTAGTTCTGCTCTGTTTAATTCCACCCATCCACGTACTACTGTTGCAATTTCACCATTAAGCTTTGTGGTTGTAATTGATCCCTTATATTTTTTCTGAAGTTTATCGGCAAGGACGTTATACCATTTATTAGCTTCAGATGTGGCTCCCCAGCTAGCCCCAATTCCATCTCCTATAACTATAATGTTTATGGCTCTACCTTCCTTTAATTTTTCATAAACATTCAGATTTTCTATTCTTTCCTTCTCTTTCTCAGCCTTTCTTTCTGCCATGTATCTTTGGCTAATAGCAGCTATTTCCCTAGCTCTTCGCTTATTTGCTGCAGTTCCAAGTACAACCACTATGACCGTTGCTATTATCATAATTATAGATGCAATTTTACATATCATTTTAATATTAATACTCTTTCCATCATTTAGCGACATAAAATCACCTCATTTTCTGAGATATATGATATCATATTATAGATTACTAGGCAATTTATCAATGGAAAGTAACTTTAAATTTCTCATGGTTTAAGATAGATTGGAAATATAGTTGCGGTCTAGCGATCTCCAAAACCGTCTCTTAATTCATCAAAGTAAATACATAATTGATAAAAACACACAAAAAAATTATAGATTGATTTTCTTTAAATTACACATAGTTAATATAAAACTTACA
>DGDR01000243.1 GCA_002385545.1 Clostridium sp. UBA3947 | reverse complement strand
TATGTACATATCTGCTCGCAACATCTTATACTGAGCAGACAAAATATTTGAATTAATTATCTCCGTATTGCTATAACTAATTTTTGTATTATAACTTAAATTATCGCCATAAATAGAATTTAGAAAATCAATAATTGGTCTCTTGTTCTTCAATGTAAAAAGCTTTTTCATTATTTGGTCCATTTGCAAATATTCTTTGCTAGAATCTTCTTTGACAAAGGACAAAAGCTTAGGGGTAAGGCTATAAGGCATGGTACTCATCCTCCAAAAATAATATATTCTGATTATTGACAGTACCAAGCTTGTTTATTCAATAGTAAATCAATTATTTAAAGTTAATTTATATACTGGAAGCTGGTCCTTACTGCTTGTCCGACACTTCTTTTATTCATAAACACTCTTTTAAAACAGAGCAACATAGCCAGAAAAATACTTATTGGACCTTTGGAAAGTTAGATATTTGAAGATGACTCAGTAGAGAATAGTATTTGGAGATTGACTTTATTAGAAAAAACAGCATACAAACTAAGTTAAAGCTGCATGCTGTTTTTATGGTTTGGCTATTGTTTCATTTTATTAAAAACATTGTATTAAAGATCTTCATAGATTTCTAGATTATCCATAGCATCTTGAACTAATTTGTCTATATCTAGTACACTTTCGGAATTTCTTATTATGTCCAATCTTGGTTTTGTTTTTGGATGCTTTGGTACAAATATGGTGCAGCAGTCCTCGTAAGGTAATATAGAGGTTTCGTAGCTGCCAATTTCTCTAGCTATGTCCATGATGTCGGTTTTGTCCATAGCGATAAGTGGTCTGAATACCGGTCTGTCGGCTACGTCGGTGCTAACTACTAGGCCTTCCATGGTTTGGCTTGCTACTTGGCCTATGCTTTCACCAGTAGTTACAGAGTGTATATTGTACTTTTCTGCCACCTTGCAGGCTAGTCTCATCATGAATCTTCTCATTATTATAGTTAGCTCGTTCTCTGGACATTTGTCTATTATGGCCATTTGAATATCGGTGAAGGGCGCCACGTAAAGGGTTATCTTACCAGTATAATTTTTCAATATTCTAGCTAAGTCCTTTACCTTTTCCTTTGCCCTTTCACTGGTGTATGGATGGCTGTGGAAGTATATAGCACTTAGTTCTACTCCTCTTCTTGCCATCATGTAGCCTGCAACTGGGGAGTCTATACCGCCAGAAAGCATGAGCATAGTGCTACCGTTAGTACCGTAGGGCAAGCCCCCAACGGCTTTTATTCTTTTTGAATATATGTAGGCCTTTTCTCTTATCTCTACATTTATTACTCTTTGAGGATTATGTACATCCACCTTCAAGCCTTTTACATTCTTTAAAACTATAGCTCCTACTTGACGGCTGAGCTCCATAGAATTTAGAGGGAAGCTTTTGTTGGCACGGTTACTTTCTACCTTAAAGGTAACTTCACCAAATTCTTCAGCTTCCTTGATAGCTTGGGCTCCAATAGCCTCTAAAGTAGGCTCTACCTCTGTAACTATACATACTTCAGAAACACCAAAGACCTTTTTAACCTTTTCCATTACATCCTCTATGTCCTCACTGTAGATAAACCATCTACCTTGGTCTGAGGTAAATTCATAGTTACAGCCTTTAAGTACCGCTACTATATTGCTTCTTAGCTTGTTTTCAAAGCTGTTTCTGTTTAATCCTTTTAAAAATATTTCCGATGCATATTTTATTAGTAAAAGCTTTCTCATACTACTTTCTCCTTAAAAATTTCAAACTTTTTTCTAATACTTCCATAGTGTAATCCACTTCCTCTTTAGTGTTAAATTCACTAAAGCTGAATCTTATTGTTCCCTTTGTTTCTGCAGTGCTCAGGCCTATGGCTTTAAGCACATGGCTGTCTGCATTATGGTTGGAGGAACAAGCAGAGCCAGTGGATACATAGATTCCTTTTTCCTCTAAAAGATGGAGCAGCACCTCACCTCTTACTCCTAGGAAGGATACGCTTAAAATATAAGGGCTGAAAAAGTCCTCGCTAGGGCTGTTGATTCTTATATCCTTTAGATTTTTAAGGGCTTCTATAAAGTATTCTTTTAATTCTTTTGCTTTTTCATAATTGGTCTGAATATTAGTGTACATGATTTCTGCAGCCTTTGCTAGCCCTACAATGCCTGGTAGATTTTCCGTACCAGATCTAAAGTTTCTTTCCTGGCCGCCACCACTTATTAAGGCCTTAGGATAAAAACCTTTTTTTACGTATGAGAAACCAACTCCCCTTGGACCGTGGATTTTATGTCCACTGACAGATAGCAAATCTATTTGAGCTTTTTTCACATCTATTTTGAGCTTTCCGTAACTTTGAACTGCATCTACATGAAACTTGACCCTGGGACTTTTAGCTTTTATCAAGGCTCCTATGGCTTCTATATCCTGAATAACCCCTATTTCATTGTTAACATGCATAATGCTAACTAGTCTAGTATCGTTGTTTATGCTATTTTCTAGCTCCTTGAGGGAAATGTGTCCATATTGGTCAACCTTTAAATAGGTAGCCTTAGCTCCCATGGCTTCTAAGTCCTTAAAGGTATTTAAAACGCTTGGATGCTCAATTTCAGTAGTTATTATGTGAGCTCCTGGTGCAGTAAAGCCCTTTACTAAAAAGTTATTGCTTTCACTACCGCCGGAGGTAAATATTATTTCATCCCGAGTACAGTTAATGGTTTTGGCCGCTTGTTCCCTAGCTTCATTGAGGGCCTTTTCTGCCTTAAGACCTAAACTGTGAGCGGAAGAAGGATTACCGAAATTATTTTTCATCGTTTGGGCTACTATCTCCACTACCTCATCAAAAGGCTGAGTGGTAGCGCCATTATCAAAATACACCTGCATAAAACCACTTCCTATTATATTATCTAACTTATTATATCAAATAATGCCTTTTCAGCAACAGGGTTTTAAAAAAAGTGCCTACAGATAAGATTCTTATCCATAAACACTTTTCTTAAACAAAGCAATATATAATTTCAATAGGGGAGCATTATTTCCTGCAAATTATAGTGTATAGAGTTGTTAACTATATATTAATTTTATTGTTCACCAAATAGAACAGTAGATAAATATCTTTCACCGGTATCTGGTAACAATACTACTATAGTCTTACCCTTATTTTCTTCTCTCTTTGCTAATTCAGTAGCGGCATGTAAAGCTGCACCAGAGGATATACCTACTAAAAGTCCCTCTGCCTTTGCAACAGCTCTTGATGCTTCAAAAGCTTCTTCGTTCTTAACCTTGATTACTTCGTCCACTATCTTAGAATTGAATATATCTGGCACAAAGCCCGCACCGATTCCTTGTATTTTGTGAGGACCTGGTTTTCCTCCTGAAAGCACTGGTGAGTCAAAAGGCTCTACTGCTACTATTTTAACATCTGGATTTGCGTTCTTTAACACTTCTCCAACACCTGTAACAGTACCGCCTGTACCTACTCCTGCTACAAAAATATCAACCTTTCCGTCAGTATCTCTTAATATTTCCTGTGCAGTTGTTTTTCTATGAATAGCTGGGTTTGCTGCATTAGCAAATTGCTGTGGAATAAAAGAGTTAGGAATGCTGTCCGCCAATTCCTGAGCCTTCTTTATAGCACCAACCATACCTTCCGTACCAGGAGTTAATACTAATTCAGCTCCAAGAGCCTTTAATAGCTTTCTTCTTTCAATACTCATTGTTTCAGGCATTGTTAAGATTAATCTGTATCCCTTAACAGCAGATACAAAAGCTAAGCCTATACCAGTATTTCCGCTTGTTGGCTCTATTATTACGGAATCTTCCTTTAATATGCCCTTTTCCTCAGCATCAGTTATCATCGCATAAGCTATTCTGTCCTTTACAGAGCCCATGGGGTTAAAATACTCCAATTTAGCAATAAGAGTTGCCCCCAAATTATTTTTCTTGTTATATGATTGTAGTTCTAGCAAAGGTGTATTTCCTATCAAATCAGTTAGATTTCTTGCTATCTTAGCCATTGTTATCCTCCTTAATAAAAAAGATTATTTTATGTAGAATTCCTATTGGATTACTATGTTTTTATATTATTATTATATTACAAATGTATACAATTTGTCAAGGAAATTTATGTTTTTCTACCAATAATTATACTTATATATTATATCTTTATTATCTTGATTATATCATAAGCTTTTTATACCTAAAACTTCGCAATTAATAGCTATTAGTTAAAGATAAAAAATATATAAAGGTTATGACAAAGGAATTTATCCCCTTTATCATAACCTTAATTATCCTGATTAAAGACTTTATTTACTCTAAAGCTATAGCAGCCTTCAGCTTTATATATTCTAATACATCCTGTTGCTCTTCAAAGCTCTTTTTTAATGAATAGGATAAGGA
>DGDR01000242.1 GCA_002385545.1 Clostridium sp. UBA3947 | reverse complement strand
AGATGTGTATAAGAGACAGGGATAAGGAAGAGGAGGGTTCTACCTTTTTATTTTTTATAGTATAGTAACCTTGTCCTAAGCCAACACAAACATATCCATCATAATAGCTTTTACCTTTATACTGCTCTAAAAAAAGTAATACTCTTTCCCCTTTTTCAACGGCGGGATCCTGAGGTATATCCATCTGCATAAGATTTATATTGTCGCTATTTAACAAAATATTTCCCTTCAATATCTCTACCACATTAACTTTTGAAACTTTATATTTAACACCATCTTCTTTTATTGGCTCCTTTTCTTCCACCACATCCCCAACAATAATTAAGGGCGAATCGCTGATTAATTGCTCTAAATTTTTTGCATTATAGGCTGCCCCTGCAGCATTGGCTATTTTATTTCGCGATAATTTCATAGATGTAGTGGCAATGGCAATTACAAGAGATATTAAAAAGAAAATGATGTAATACCGTCTTGTCATATGTACCCCCCCTGTTTGGAAATATCCTTATATGTAAATTTAATATATTTTTTACAAAACTTTAGTTTGCTACATCTAAATTTTACCATTAATCAGAATATTTTACAATATTTCCCTAGCGTTTTTAAATATCTTTTTTCTCCTTTATTTGGCTTAATTAGACTTAACTTAAAATCTTTATCGTTGATTTTTTATTGACAACTACTTTTGATTAATGTATTATACATATTAAACTGAATAATTTTTCTATCAAGAGTGGTGGAGGGAATGGCCCAATGAAACCCGGCAACCTGTATATCAAGGTGCTAAATCCAGCAGCCATGGGCTGAAAGATAGAAGTGATAAGTTAACCTCTTCTATCGAAGTAGGTTTTTTATTTTTGCATAAAAAATTAATAATTATTCAAGCTTATTTTATTAAGATTCAGCTTTAGAAATATATTAATTCCTAAAGGTTAGGGGGTTATACATATGCCAATTAAAATTCCAAATGGTTTACCAGCAAGAGAAATATTAAGTAATGAGAATATATTTATTATGGATGAAGAAAGAGCCTTTCACCAGGATATAAGGCCTTTACGTATAGCTATATTAAATCTTATGCCTATAAAGGTTACTGCTGAGACACAATTGTTAAGACTATTAAGTAACAGCCCCTTACAAATAGAAATAACTTTGCTTTACCAGGAAAGCTATGAGTCAAAGCATACTCCCAAGGAATATCTAGCAAACTTCTATAGCACCTTTAGACATGTAAAGAATAAAAAATTCGATGGACTAATAATTACTGGAGCTCCAGTGGAGCATATGGCCTTTGAGGATGTAGATTATTGGGCAGAATTAACTGAAATAATGGAGTGGAGCAAACACAATGTAACTTCCACCCTTCATATATGCTGGGCTGCTCAGGCAGGCCTATATTATCATTATGGAATACCAAAGTATCCCTTACCTGAAAAAATGTTTGGTGTGTTCATTCACAAACTAAACTACAAAAATGAAAAGCTTCTAAGAGGCTTTGATGATAATTTTTACGTACCTCACTCTAGACATTCAGAGGTTAGAAAGGAAGATATTGAAAAGGTAAAGGGCTTACGTATCTTATCAGAATCCGATGAATGTGGAGTGCACATTGTTATTACAGAGGATGGAAAGCAAGTATTTGTTATGGGCCATTCTGAATACGATGCTAATTCCTTAAAATACGAATACGAAAGAGACTTAGCCAAAGGTTTAGACATAAAGATTCCAAAAAATTATTTCCCAGACGACGATCCTAGCAAAACGCCTATAGTACGTTGGAGAGGTCATGGAAACTTATTATTTACAAACTGGCTAAATTATTATGTATATCAAGAAACTCCATATGAACTATAGTCATAGATGAAAAGTCAAAGATTATCTGGCGACAACCGATAGCTGTAAGGGCTTTAGCCCACAAGCTCTGTCGTCAGATTTTTCAGTATAGCCACCAGTTACCTAAGGCTGGATATGGCTGGATATAGGTTGCTATCGCTGCCCTATGGCATTTACCAGATAGCAACTATCCTGCATCTATTATCAATCTCACTGCATATTGCTTTGTTTTAAAGACGTGTTGACGAATGTATATTTGAGCTTGTCAGCCTTTTATGCTTGTCTGCTTTTTTCTATAAACACGTTTCTAAAACAGAGCCATATAGTCTTCGGTATATATAATGCAGACGTGTACAAGTGGGTTTCACCTATCAGTTATAAGATGCCAGTTTTTTAGCATTGCTGCCGTATACCTCACGCCAACTTACGTACTATTTGGTATACCTTTCCTTGGCTAGTGGTCCCCACTACTAAGTCCACAGCGGACTCTCACCGCCAAGTTATGGCCCATGCTGGGCGCACTGAAAAACGCCGTATACCAAGTATACGGCGTTTTTTATCTTAATAAACTGTTAAAAGCTTATACTCCAATTTTGGTTGTTATTGTTGTCCCATTTGCTTCCGTCGGTGAATACTATATCAATACTCTTAGTTGCAGAAGCCGGTACTGTTAATGTTACTTCCCATAGGTTGTTGCCCTTGGAGGTCATGGCGGTGTCTGTTACCCCCTTCCAGCCATCATAG
>DGDR01000017.1 GCA_002385545.1 Clostridium sp. UBA3947 | reverse complement strand
CAGTCCTTCATTGTTTATATATTCAAATATATAATCGGCATTATTAATACCACATAGCCATTCTTCATTGTTAGAAGGAGAGTATGAGATTAAATAACCTTGTTTTTTATTAGGGGGAGAGCATCCTGTTGTTAAAGAAGAATCCACTTTTTTAGCGTTATAGGCTGATAAGCTAAATAAATATAAGTTTTCTCTTAAAAGCCTAGTTGTTAGATAAGCTATCTCTAGGATAAAAAATAAAGATAGCAAAAGTACTATAAGATAAAATTTTCTCCTTGTTACGGCACTCACCTCGATAATTAATACTATTTATATATAGTAATAATTAGGATAAAATATGAGAATATGATGGAGGATAATTTAAGAAAGTGAGATCTTTGGTGTAGTTAATGTCTGACTACTGACCTCTAAAAGCTGCAGAGCAGCTTTTTTGTAAATCTAGGAGCTATGGAAAAAGTATTAGAATTTGTGTATAATTATTTTAAAGAGATACTGGGGGTGGCATAATGAGGGAGATTGATATTTCTCAAATCATTGAAACAGTTAAGACTTTATGCATAGAATCAAACTATAACTTATCGGAGGATATTTATCGTAGGTTAGAAGAGGCATTGGAAGAGGAAGAACAGCCACTGCCAAAGGATATATTATCTAAGATATTAGAAAATGCAGATATTGCGAAAAATGAGCAGGTGCCTATGTGCCAGGATACTGGTATGGCTTGTGTCTTTGTTGAAATTGGACAAGATGTTCATATTGTTGGAGGTAGCTTAGAGGAAGCAATTAATGAAGGGGTTAGAAGAGGCTACCAGGAAGGGTATTTAAGAAAATCTGTAGTGAAGGACCCTATATTTAGAGAAAATACGAAGGATAATACACCAGCTATAATATATTATGATGTAAAGCCAGGAGATAAGCTAAAAATTACAGTAGCTCCTAAGGGTTTTGGTTCTGAAAATATGAGTCAGCTAGCAATGTTGAAGCCTTCCGATGGAATTGAAGGAGTTAAAAGCTTCATACTAAAGGTTGTAATGGAGGCAGGCTCTAACCCTTGCCCACCAATTGTAGTAGGAGTAGGTATAGGGGGGAGCTTTGATAAAGCAGCATTACTAGCTAAAAAGGCCTTGCTTAGACCGATAAATAAAAGAAATGAAAATCCTTATTATGCTGATCTTGAAAAAGAGATGCTTGAAGCTATAAATAAAAGTAATATAGGCCCCCAAGGCTTTGGAGGTATCACTACAGCCTTGGCTGTAAATATAGAAACCTATCCTACACATATTGCAGGCCTTCCAGTGGCGGTAAATATAAATTGTCATGCCACTAGACATGTAGAAAGGGAAATATAGGAGGGGATACAGTGGATAAGATAATAAATACTCCTTTGACAAAAGAAATGGTAGAGGGCCTTAATTGTGGTGATAGGGTCTATATTACTGGTTTTATTTATACAGCAAGAGATGCTGCACATAAGAAATTGACTGAACTTCTAGCTCAGGGCAAGGAGCTACCAATTAAGCTTGAGGATAGCATTATATATTACGTTGGTGCTACACCAGCAAAACCAGGGCAGGTGATTGGTTCAGCAGGTCCTACTACTAGCGGAAGAATGGATGCTTATGCACCAAGCTTATTAGATTTAGGACTTAGAGGTATGATAGGTAAGGGCCAAAGAAATGAAGCGGTTATAAAAGCTATGATAAAAAATAAGGCTGTTTATTTTGCTGCTATTGGAGGTGCAGGGGCCTTAATAGCAAAAAGTATTAAGGCAGCAAAGGTGGTAGCCTATGAAGAATTAGGTACAGAGGCTATCATGGAGCTGCAGGTTGAAAACTTTCCAGCTATTGTAGCTATTGATTGCAGGGGAAATTCCATATATAGCAGATAATGAGGCGATTAAGAATATATGTTGGGATAAGTAAATAGGATTTTTCTTAGCTTCGCTGAGAAAAATCCTGCAGCATATATTCATGGTGTTAAATTTGAAAGGATACAATAAAGGTGAAGATATTATTGTTAAATTTAACATCTTTAATGATAATGTCATTTGTGTAATTTTGAATTAAATCTTTAATGTTTACAGAAAGCTCATTGTCAGACAAATAAAAAATATCCTCATCTATATCCTCTAGTTCCATGTTATTTACGAAGGCTTGAAGCATTTTAGATGGATATTTGCTGTTTACGTCAAACCTCATTAATCCATTCTGAAAGGATTTGTAGGATAAGATTACTAGGATGTCTGGTAATAGCTTAGAAATTGAGATTGTAAGTCGAACCTTATTTTTTTCAAATAACTCCACCTTTTTAACATTTTCAGAATTTTTTGAAAGGGTATTTTGTAAAAGGGATACTGCCTCTGACATGGATATGGTTAACTCTGCCATTTTATCCTCCTTGATTTTAAAGCAATTTTTTAATAAATCGAGGGCTTAAGCCTCCTTATATAATATGCATGGAGGTTGCTGTTGATGAAAAAATCTTATGTATTACAGAAAGCTACAAGGATAAGCATTTAGTAGTACATTTTCAGGCTCAATGTTTTAGAATATAATAATGCTTTTTTGACTAGGTAAGGAGGTACAAGCATGAAAAAAACATTTTCTATATTATTGACTATATTATTTATAGTACTTGCTGCAGCTGGAATTTGTTATAGCTATAAGGTCCATAAGGAAACTAAGGAAAATGAAAAGAGGATTAAGGTTGAATATGAGCAAAAATTAAAAGAAGCAGAGGAAATAAAAAAGCAGAAGGAAGCTGAAATAGAGCTGCAGAATCAGGAGATAAAAAAGGCTGAAGAGAAAAAGAAGGCCCTAGATGAAAAATGCAATCAGGCCCAAGAGCTTTTTAATAATAAAAAGTTTAAAGATGCAGTTCAGTTGGCAGATGAGGTTTTAGCAGAGGATAATAACAACTATAGGGCTTATACTATAAAAGGAATAGCACTATGCTATGATAGAAAGTCCAATGGTTTTGATGAAATTGAAAAGGCTTTAGATATTAATCCTGGCTACTCTTATGCTATGTATAATATGGCTTTAGCCTATGATATATCCTTTGATTATGATAATGCTTTGAAGTGGTATGAAAAGGTTTTAAGTTCTGGTAAAGAGGATAATTTAAAAGCCTTGAGTAATTATGGTATAGCAGTTATAGAGGCTAGGAAAGGCAATAAGGAAAAGGCTACTGAATATTTAAAGGCAGCAGTAAAACTTGATAAGAAGTTAGCTGATATGGCTAAGCAGGAGCCACTTCTATCAGATATAGAAATTAAATAGTATAAAGGATAAGGCTGTTGCGCATTAGTGTGATTTACTAATGTGCAGCAGCCTTTTAATTATGTACAGTGCAAAATCTTATTTTATCTCTAACCTTTAAAAGACCGGTGGCGCTTTTATACTATATTGTTAGCACATAATTACATAGAAAGAGAGAAAAATATTAAAAGACTTATACATATTCATTGGACGGGACTTCAATATTTGGATACAATATAGAAATGGGTAAAGAAGCAAAGGAGGTCTTAAATATGTTAGAGAACAAGGAAGATAAGTCTGAGATAAATGAAAAATATAAAAATTATGCAAAACGAGCAAGCCTAATACTTCTATCAAGCTTGTTATTTTCATTGTCCCTTAATCTTTTCGTAGTGCCTAATCATTTTTTAAGTGGAGGAATATCAGGTATAGCCTTAATTTTGCAATACATTACTGACATCAACGCGGGATATACCATTATTATCTTGAATATCCCGCTTTTTATAATAAGCTATAAAAAGCTGCCTAAGGAGTTTACTATTTTGACTAGTTTCGGTACAATAACTCAGGCCATATTAATGATTGTGACAAAGGGAATAGTTAGGTATTATTCAATTAATGATTTATTACTGGCCAGTATCTGTCATGGTGTTATTGGTGGCTTTGCAGTTGGCAATATTTTTAAGTGCCATGGTTCATTAGGAGGCACAGACATAGTAGCTATGATATTTAGAAAAAAGAGCAATTTCAATATCGGTAAGGCTTCCTTTGCTATAAATGTAGTAATCATATCCTTCGGTGCCATATTTTTTGGACTAGATAAAGCTATATATACTTTTATATCTATGTACATATCATCTTCAGTAATTGACCAGGTTATTAAAGGCTTTAATAAAAAGAATTTAGTTTTTATTGTTACCAATAAGGAAGAATTGATTGTTGATAAGATCACTAAGGATATTAGACGAAGTGCAACCATAGTAAAGGCAAAGGGCGGCTACACAAAGGCTGATAAGACAGTAATTTATTGTGTTTTGTCCACTCCTCAAATTCCAAGAGTAAAGCAGATAGTGGAAAGCTGTGATAAAGAAGCATTTATGTCCATACTAGATGCTGCAGAGGTGCAAGGAAAAGGATTTGAGCATCCAATATAAGTTAGATAAAGTAGCACCTTTTCTTTGTATAGAACTTTTTAATAAACAATTTAATCAAAAAATAAGAAATGTGTGACTTATTATAATATAGATCGTATATATAGTATAACAGCGGTTAAAGAGGTGAATTTAATGGATGAGGATATAAGACTTGTAAAAGAAGTTCTAAATGGAAATTTAGACAGCTTTAATATATTAGTTAACAAGTATGAAATGCAAATAATAAAATTCGTTTACAATATGATTCGAGATAAAGAAGCCTCCGAAGATATAACTCAAGAAGTATTTATAACTGTATACAATAAGCTATTTATGTATAATCCAAATTATAAATTTTCTAACTGGGTTCTCCAAATTGCTAGAAATAAGTGTATTGACTACATAAGAAAGTATAAAAGGGTATATGAATCTAATTTAGAGGAAATGAAGGATGTTTCAAGCAAGGAAATATCACCAGAGCAATTTGCAGAATATAACGAAACTAAGGATCTAGTAATGAATTATATCAATAGCTTAAGTCCTTTAGATAGGCAGTTAATTCTTTTAAGATATACTCAAGAACTAACCTTCTATGACATTGGAGAAATATTAAACATGAGTGAGTCGGCAGTTAAGAGAAGGTACTATAAAATAAGAGACAAGTTTAAAGAGTATTCAAATGTTAAAGAAAAGAGGTGGAGAGTATGAATTGCAAAACCTTTTTAAGAAAGCTACCAGAATATATAGAAAATTGCATGATGTATGATATGAGTGAGGCGATGGAGAAGCATATGAATGATTGTAAGTCTTGTAAACAAAGATTTGATGAGGAAAAGGAAATAGACCAAGCATTTACTATGGCTTTAGATGTAGAACATATAAGCTTCAATAGCTGTAGAGCAGATATTATGAAAAATATAAATAAAAATAAGTACAGTAAGAGTCCAATTAATAAGATTAAGTACGGTATGAAAAAGTTTCAAATTCAAATCATTTCCACTGCAGCAGTTTTTCTAATGATTTTAGTATCAGCACCTTATGTTATACAGCAATATGGAAAAGGTGGTTCGGCAGATAATGGAGTTGCAGCCGCAGGGATAAATCAGGAAAGTAAACTGGTGGCAAAAAATCCAAATGACACTTTTGCAATAAAAGCCTCAGAAAAAGAACAAGATCAAAGTACAAAAGTTGATGAAAAAATAAGTGTAGATGAAAATAAGGAAGAAAACTATGTATACCTAGATCAGAATCTTGACTCCAAGAAAATTTATGTCCCAGAGTTTACAAGAGTGGATTTAGCGGTTAATGAGGATTTAGAATTTGCTACTGCTTGGTCTGAGTCTCCAAATAAGTGCCTTAAGGTTGCCATAGAAGGAAGGGGACCAGAGGCCACTGAACAAGGAGTTGGTAAGCTAGTTTTCATTAATAATAACACCTCTGAGATGTGGAAGTATAGCCTTGCTAATAACAGTAGACAGTATACTCCTATGAAAGTTAGCTGGTACGATAATGAGAATTTACTTGTAATATTTGGTTATGGCCAAGGTCGTGTAACCTTAGGTGGAGACGTAATTCTACTAAATGCTTATAACGGTAAGGCGGTAAATATATATTGGGAGTATTCCTTAGACAATAAAAAGCAAGTAGTAGAGGCTTCTAGAAATAATGATAAAATTGATTTAAGAGTAATAGTATATGACGATAAGGTAATTAATTTTAAAGAGGAATTTAGAAGTATAAGTTTCACTGAATTATACAATGACAATAAGATTGGTTCTAAAAACTACAAGAAGGAAATCGCAGATTCTAGAGGCAACATTTTACTAGATCTTAACAAGCTATCTAAGGATAGTAATAATGAGATGACAGTAAAAACTTTAGAGGCTCTTGAAAAGTATATCAATGAAAAGCAACAAGATGAGTTAAGCGCAGTATTTTCAGAAGACTTGTTAAAGCAGGAGGATTATCAGCAACTATTACAAGTAAATCAAATGGATTTACTAAGAATTATCAATGTTTCTAACAGTGTTGGAGAAGGATCTCCTAGTATATACTATGTGGAAGCCATTATGGATATGAAGGAAGAGGGTAGCTTATATAAGAATGGTATAAACTTCTTATCTATATGCGTACAAAAAGATCAGAAAGGTAATTTAATTATTACTGATATAGAAAGGTTACCACAAAATCAAATTTAAACTTATAGGCTATAGAAACTATTAAAAATAAAGAGGTAGATAACCTCTTTATTTTTTTTCGTAAAAAGCTTATCATTAGTTATATAACATATAAAATGGGATGAAAAATTGGTGATAAAATGGATAAAAATACTAATTATTATAAAAAGGCATTAGAAAAATATTATGGTGGAGAGATAGAGAAGGCCCTATATTTTTGTGAAAAGGGGATTTCTAGTAGTCTAAAGAATTCGGCTGCAGTTAATTTGAAGGGCTTGTTGATGTATTTTAAGGGAAATCTGTCAGAGGCTAAGGCTTTATGGAAGCTGAATAAGGACTACAATAAGGATGAAGTTGCCAAGAAGTATCTTGAGAGCTTAAAGGATGATGAGAAAAGGCTAGTCTTATATAGAAAAAGTGAGAGCCTGATAAAGGAAATGCAGTTTAAGGAGGCTTTAGAGCTGCTTCAAGAATGTAAGAAAAGTGATTTTAACCTTATAGCAGTGCAAAATGCTCTCACCAATGTTTATATCCATCTAGGACAATATGAAGAAGCAAAGGCCTGCATTGATAAAGTACTAGAAGTAGATAAAAATAATAAAGAGGCTAAGGAAAATAAAAAGCTATTAGTAGAATATAGAGTTATAGAAAAACAGCATAATTATAGAAAATTAGGCTTTGTCTTAAGCTCTTTACTTGTGGTGGCAGTAGCCTTAGCAATTTTTATCCCTAAGCTAGGTACATATAATAAAGATAAGTCAATGAGTATAGTTGATAACTCCTCTAAGGTTAATGATAAACAAGGGGAAGATAAAAATAAGCAGACGGAAAATCCTCCTAAGGATAGTGAGCCTAAGGTGGGAGAAAAAGGGGCTGAAGAAAAGCCTGAAGAAGAGCCTAAGAAAATAGAGCAGCCAGCTTTTCCTATTGAAAAATTGAAAAGTACCTTAGAAAATAAGGATTATAATACTTTGTATAGTATTTTAACCTCCTATAAGCTAGAAGATCTTAAAGAAGAAGACAAGTTAGCCTACAATCGAGCTAAGACTGTTATGGAAAATGAAGGAGTGGAATACTTTTATACAATAGCTAGGGACTATCATAGTAAGGAACAATACAGAGAAGCTCTTGAGCAATATAGCAAATCGGAGCCCTTTGCCAAAAAGCATTATTTCTATGAGAGTATAATTTACATGATAGCCGATTGCTATAAGTGTCTAAATGAAACAGGGAAAGCTATAGAGTATTACAATAAATATTTATCTTTGGAAGCAAAAAGCGGCTATGAGGATACGGTATTATATGAAATGCTACTTATATATAAGGACATAGATATAAACAAGGCAAAGGATTTTGCAAGACAAATAAGAGATAGGTTTGCAGATTCAATTTATAACAATACTGTAGTGGAAGAGGTATTAAATTCAAATTAAGTTTTACTAGAATTGAATTTAACATTAGGCATAGGTAAATAATATTACCGGGGTGATGCTATTGATAATTATTAAAAATGCAGAAGTATATGCACCAGAGTATCTTGGAAAAAAGTATGTGGTAATAGCAGGACCTGTAATAGAGGGAGTTTATGATGGCTTAGATATACCAGAAGGTTTTCCTGGTATAGAGCTAATTGATGGAGAAGGTAAGCTTCTTTTTCCTGGTTTTATAGATTCTCATGTTCATATCATAGGTGGAGGAGGAGAGGGAGGCTTTAAGACTCGAACTCCTGAAATTCAGCTTTCACAGTTGGTTTCTGCTGGTATCACTACAGTAGTAGGCTGTCTTGGGACCGATGGAGTAACTAGAAGTATAAAAACCTTGCTAGCAAAAGCCTATAGTCTAGAGGAAGAAGGAATTAGCAGCTATATTTTTACTGGCTCCTATCAGATACCGCTTGTGTCCATAACTGGCAAGTCCAGTGAGGATATTATACTGATAGAAAAGGTAATAGGCATTGGTGAGATAGCTGTATCTGACAATAGGTCTTCCCAGCCTAGCTATGAGGAATTTATCAAAGTGGTGGCAGAAGCTAGGGTTGCTGGCTTAATATCAGGGAAGGCTGGGGTTGTAAATCTTCATATCGGTAATGGACGAGAAGGTTTGGAGTATCTTATGAAAATGTTAAAGGATACAGATATACCTGCTGCTCAAGTTATTCCAACCCATATCAATCGTTCTAGGGAGCTTCTTAACAAGGGAGTAAAGTATGCTGAGCTTGGAGGTATTTTAGATTTAACCACTAGCTTTGATATTAATCATCTTGAGGATACAGAGCTTCGAGCAGCTGAAGCCCTAAAAATATTATTGGATAAGGGAGTAAATATAGAACAGATACAATTCACTTCCGATGGCCAAGGAAGTCTACCTATATTTGATGAGAAAGGAGCCTTCAAAGGCTTTGGGATTGGTTCAGTGAAATCCCTGTATGAAGAGACTAAAGAAGCAGTTTTAAGCTATGATGTTGATTTAGAAAAGGCTATAAAAGTTATTACATCCAATGTAGCAGATCATTTAAAGCTTAAGAATAAGGGTAGAATAAAAGGGGAAAAGGATGCGGATTTAGTATTAGTTGATAAGGAAACTCTAGAAATAAGGGATGTCTTTGCTAAAGGCAAAGCTATGATGGTTGATGGCAGGCTTTTAGTAAAGGGTACCTTTGAAGATAGAGAAAGCTTTTAAGGCGGTTGACAGACAAGTATTTAAAATTATATAATAATTTCATACCTGTATGGGGTATAGAATGTTTTGGAGGGATAAAAATGAGAGAATTTACAGATAGCAATTTTGTGGAAGAAGTAGTAAATTATAATGGAATAACAGTAGTAGATTTTTGGGCAGCTTGGTGTGGCCCTTGTAAAATGTTAGCACCTATTTTTGAAGAGCTTGATGCAGAGTTAGGTGATAAAATAAAATTTGGAAAGGTTAATGTAGACGACAATCCATCAATCGCTAATCAATTTAAAATCGCAAATATTCCAACTATACTAGTGTTTAAGAATGGAAATGTAGTAGATACTCTTGTAGGATTTAGACCAAAGCAGGAGTTAAAGACCGTTATTGAAAAATATATATAAAGAGGTGCTAGCTTGAGTACAAGATATGATATAGCTATAATAGGCAGTGGTCCAGCTGGCTTGTCCGCTGCTATAAATGCTAAAATTCGAAATAAGAACATAATTCTTTTTGGAAATAAGGATTTAAGTACTAAGTTAACGAAAGCCCCTAAAGTAAACAACTACTTAGGTTTCTATGAAGTTAGCGGCGAAGCTTTAAAGGAAAGATTCCAGGAGCATCTAAAGGCCATGGATATCAAAATAACTGAAGAAAGAATTAACAATGTATATGCCATGGGCTCTTATTATGCTCTTATTGCCAATGAAAAAATCTATGAGGCCAAGACTGTTATTTTAGCTACAGGTATGGAGTATACCAAGCCCTTAAAGGGTGAACTGGAGCTATTAGGTAAGGGTGTAGGCTATTGCGCTACCTGTGACGCTCCTCTTTATCGTGGAAAGATTGTAACTATTATTGGTTACAACAAGGAAGCAGAGCATGAGGCAAACTATGTTAGTGAGTTGGCAAGAAAGTTATACTATGTGCCTATGTATAATAGTCCAATGAATTTAAGAGAGGGGATAGAAATAGTACAGGATAGTCCTGTAGAAATAAAAGGTGAAGATACAGTTAAAGAGCTTTTATTAAAGAACAGTACTATTGCTACTGATGGTGTTT
>DGDR01000211.1 GCA_002385545.1 Clostridium sp. UBA3947 | reverse complement strand
AATTACCTCTGTTGCATCTGTTCCATTCAATATAATAGTGTTCATTGTTGTTTCATAGCCTGACTTTAAATCCTTTTCATGGTTTACTACTACAAATAATGGCTTGTCTACTGGCTTACTAATCTTCGTCTTGTATTCTTTCATTCGCTATCACTCCTTTAAAAAGGGAATATCTCGTCTAAAATTGCCTGCTCTCCGCTTGACAAGTACCCATATTGTTTATTTAATTCACTTTCATGTATATAAAATCTTCTGCGTTTTTTGCTAAAATACAAAGATGCTTTCTTTTCTGGGGTTCCTGTTGGCCTATCTTTTAATAAGTACAATGCTGCATCTTTTTCTTCTGGATTCTCAGCTTTTTGCTTTTCACTTACCCTAGAAATTGCAAGTACATAATCAGATAAATTTGTAATATCAGCACTTCCGGACACATCAAATTTTGTTATCTCATTTTGAGATGTTTGTGGCTTTCTAGGATGCGCGATTAAGTAAACTAATGCGTTGTATTTTAGTGCGAACATTTTTAACTTGTTAACAAATTTCCTTTGTGCTATTAACTCATTATGATGTGTATCTTCTAACTCAACCTTCATAAGGTTGTCTATTATAAAAACTCTTACTCCTTTACGCTTTGCTAGCATTTTCATAGTCTTAAGTATTTCATCTTCCGAATAGTCCATTTTGTTATAAAGATATAGATTGTCTCCAATCCAATTTGATATATTATCAACTGCCATAGGTTTAAGTTTATAGTATGTCTCAAAAAACCTTGTCTGTTTTTCTTCTATATCGCAATCATCAGCTATCGTATTGTAGAGCCAATATTTAAAATTACTTGGCGTCAACTCTCCACTAAATACAAATACCTTGTAACCTTGACTTAAGCTTTCTGCTATACACATTTGATTTAAAATCGTACTTTTACCACTGCCATTGTAACCTGTTAAAATCACTAGACTACCCATCACAAAACCTAAACAATATTTATCAATAAGGCTTATACCAGTTTTAATCTTTTCGGCATCATACACATTAAAATCTTCTATCTCAAATACAGTAAGTACACCATCAACGTCTAGTGATTTAGCATTATTTAATTCGTTTAGAACTTCCTCTTTACCAAACTTATATAAAACCTCGTTTATGTCTTTCGCCTTAGTGGAATATACTACCTTAGTGCAATTATCAAGCCGATTAGCTACTACATTAACGCCTTCTTTTCCTGCATTATCATTGTCAAACCATATAATTATTTCTGGAAATTGCATAAGCCAATCATAATTCTGTTCAATCCAACTATAACTCCTAGCCCCCGCCGGAACACTCACTGCATTTTTACAGCCACTTTCAATAAGACTTAAGCAATCAAATTCGCCTTCACATATCACCAGTGGCTTTGTAATGTCAGCCTTATCCATATTGTATAGGGCGTTAGAATTTTTACCCTCTCCATCCCACCAGTTTTTATTTTCGCCTTTGGACAGTTTTTTAGCTGGTCTATATTTGTTAGCAATATGGTTTCCATATTGGTCCTTGTACTCAAACACCACGTTCTTGCCATCACCTTTCAAGCCAACATAGTTTATAGTGCTGCCTGTGATTTTTCTTTTGTAGATATATTCAAGGACCACATCCTTTGGCTCGCTATGCTTTTTAACCTCAACCTTTTTTTGAGACTTAACATCTTCAAACTTTACGTTTAAATTAAAATCATCATTAATTTTTTTAACTGCATCTACAAATCCCAAATTGTAGTGGCTCATATAGTGATTAAAAATATCATAGTTTTGGTCACACCTAAAGCAATGAAAACGCTTTTTATCATTGTCAAAACTCATATTAGGATTGCTCGTATCGTCATTGTGGAGAAAACAGACATATTTACTTTTAATCTTTACCAATCCTAAATCCATTTCGATTTTGCTTTTTACTGAATCTGCTGAAATCGTTCGCTTTAATTCTTCTACTGCTTGCCTAAAGTCCATTCTGTTTTCCCCTCCTTAGCAATACTTCCAGTAGTCCAATACTTCCCCAGTAAGTGGATCAATATTTGACTTCTCTTTTTGCTTTGGCTTTTCTTCTTCCAAATAGTCCATATATCCACTAGTGAAAAATGTGCTGGCGTGCTTTATATATTTCTGGTCCTTCCCTGCCACTTCTGCAGCATACCTTTTAACACAACTTTCTATTTTCTCATGCCCATACTGTTTTATTAAGTCAGGTATCTTCTTCATGGCTATTGCCTTGCCCTTTTTATTTGGATACAAGCTATAAATCTGCTCAGCTTGCTCATTATATATATTCTTATCATTCTTATCATTCTTGTTTGGGTTTTTTTGTAGTCTTTTTGTAGTTTTTTTGTAGTCTTTTTGTAGTTCTTCTGTAGTTTCTGAAATTTGATAATCGCTATAATTTACAATGGTTATAGTAGTCTTTTTTCTGTCACTACATTTAATAATCATATTTTCATTTTGTAAGAGCTCTAAAAAACTTCTAACCTTAGTTTTTGACCATCCCCATTTATCCATCAATTTGTATTCAGAAGTAATAAAACTCCCTCTGTCTACTTCTACAAGCTCATTACCTAATAAAAACTTTTTTTCTTTGTGATTAGCCATTAAGATTAAATCAATCCATGCAGATTTTTTATCAAATGGCTTTTCTTTCCATATCCAGTTGTCTTGTATTTTTCTATGCAGTTTAATCCATCCGCTCACTTTGCTTACTCGCCACCTTTTATAAAGAAGGGGAATTACTTCCCCTTATCAGAATGGAAAATCATCTGATTCATCTTCCTGTGTTGGTTCATATCCTGGGAATGTCGACTTATTCTGTAAAAGCTTGTCCTTAGGAGGCTCAATCCCTTTCCTGACTCTGTCTATAGTGGTAAAGTATCGGCACTTAGTGGCGAACTTTCTTTCATTGTTGGAGTTAATATATTCTTCTCTTCCAAATACTCCACCTACAAGCTTGTTTTTAAACTGCTTACCAAAGTCCTCACCCCACTTTACAGTAAAACCACCGTTACTCTTTTCTACAGAGTCAATAAAAGTTTTAAATGCTCTATTAGTATTTCCTTCGTTGTCCTCTACCAATATGTATACAACGCATCCCCATTTCTTTTCTGTTCTTGTGTCGTTGTCAAATCTTTGTTTGTAGTAGTCTTTTTGTTCGCCATCTGCAATGTCTAAGTAAATTTTAAGCATGTCTTTACCCGTCTTACTTTTTGTTTCCTCTAGTTTTACAATTTTACAAACATGTCCACCTAGCTGTAATGGTGTGTATCCATCTTGTACTGGTGTGTTATCATAATTATTAGGTTTTTTCATTATTAAATCTCTCCTTTGTTATGTAGTTTTTATTTAAATTTTTCCTTGTTTCAATAGCTCTCTTAAGTAGCTAGTTAAGGTTCTATAAATCCAATAGCCTGTTACGTTGGTGTCTTTTTGGTAGTGGACAATAAGATTGTAACGTTGCTCAAATGCTTCAAGACTTGCTCTAAAGGCTTGTTTATTAAACTTTGTTGTATATAATCCTTTCTCTATGTCCTCATATTCTGCATTCTCTATTAGGAGATAAATTTTCCCTTTAGCACGCTCAAATTCAGCTATAAATCTATCCCTATTATGTGTTAGATTACCACTTAACTCATTTAAGTTTGCTTTACGTTCTATACTAATATGGTCTGTAAGGTAAAAAGTTCTATTTGTAGTAGGCAAGTCCACCCTTAAGCTGTAGTCACCATAGTTTAACTTTTCAACTGCCCATTTTATGCCTTTGCCTTCAAAATACTTTGTAATATGCTTATTTTCTTTCTCTCGGCTATCTACTATTATTGTCGCTCCTGCTACTATCTCGTTTATCTCTTTGTCACTGTACTTATACAAGCTATCCCTCCAATTCCCAGTATTCACGTATTTTTGTGTCTACAAATTTAAGGTCGTTGTCTATTTCCTTTTCGAACATATCCATAGGTGATTTAGCTGTTGTGTGTCCATCGCTTTGGGTAATAAATTTGTAATTAATGCCATCTGTATCTGCTAAGAGAACGATAGAAAATAAACCCTCAACGGTCAATTGATTATCAAGCATTTTCCCTGCTGTTTTAGCTTTAATTCTGCCATCCTCAGTTACTTCTATATGGTGTAAAAAATATACAATCACATCTGCGGGCGTTTTATTAATAACAAAATCAATTAAGTTTCTGAAATCCAGTGCTATATCCGTAAACTTGTTATATCCAATTTCCTTCGCCCTATCAAACATGGCGAATGCCATCAAGTACTGGCTATCATCTATTACATATCGTTTTAACTTTGGCTTAGATAAGCCATTAATAATTTTGCTGTAGGTTGCTCCGTCAACTTTAGGCAACTTCTTTTTAAAAGGTAGCGGCTTACTGGCTACATTAAATATTCCGACTTCTCCTTCGTCAAAATTTCGCATACTCGTGGATTTCCCTGATCCACTTGCACCTATCACAAGTACTGGAATGCCCATATTAAAGTCCCTCCTATTTAATAATTACTTCTTCTGGCACATCTACCACTGTAATGCCTTCTGTAACCAGTTCTCCTGTCTCTGTATTTATAATCTGTCCATCTTCTGTAATTTCAAGATTTTTCTTAAACTCTGCCCACTTAAATGTCTCTATTACCTTTTGTTCTATGTACTCACTTGCATTGTTTTTGCCCCATTCTAGCAATGCATTTTTATCTGCCTCTAGCTTTTTGCTTGGTTTTTTGATTATTATATCTCCGCTCAACACTTTTAGTTTGCGTTGCGATTTTGTTTCTTTGTAAGGCTGTGTTTCAAACTGCACTTTTATTTGCTCCTTAAAATAATTAATTGCATTGTCTATCTTTTCTATTTGCATATTATAATTAGCTTCTAGTTGTTCCAATTTCGCCTTATACAATTCTTCTAATCTCGCCTTTTCCTCTTGCTTTTCTTTAATTTCTTCTACAAGGTTGTCCAAAGTTAAAAGATTATTCTCCATCTTGTTCCTCCTCCTTGATTATTTCTATTTTAAATAGTCCATCAGCATATTCTTGTGCTTCAATTATGTAATTTGAATATCCTTTAGCTACTGGTTCTAAAACGCATATTTCTGTTTCATGTACATGCCCCACTATTGCTTCAAATTCATAACCATCATCCTCTGTTACAAGCACCCTATCGCCTGCCTTAATTTTCTCTTTGTCGAAACGTGGTCTTGTATTTAGTAGTGTTAACTCCTTTGTCATACCCTAATTCCCTCCTAGCTGCTTTGTAAGCCATTCTCTTTATGCATTCGCCCCTGCACCAATAACGCTTATCAGCACAATATCTGCAAGGGTTCTTCATTTCTGTTTGTTGCATAGTTCATCCCCCCTATGCTATAATTTAAGTGGTTATTTATTTAGTGCTTCTAATTGGCTTTCTAGATGTTCAATGTCTCCTTCCATGATTTCGATAGTCATTTTTAATCTATCAATTTCATTGAGGAGATCTCTGAATACTAGAAAATCTTTTTTAGAAGTTTTTTCTAATGCTTCATTTTTCTTTTTATATAATTGTGCTTGCTCTATTTCATTGTCTAATGCACGTTGGAGAACCCCGTTTATTGCAAGTTGCGTTTTGTAGGAGCATTCAAGTTCTTCTCTTGTCATTTCGCTTATCAATTTATCTACTAAATCCATATCTCAATCCTCCTTATTAATGGAACAATTCGATTATCACAAAACTCTACATTTGGGTTGTTTTTGTCAAACCAAAACATTCTACTTCCGCAACATGCATCGAGTATTGGTTTATTCATCCTTAACTGCTCCTTTCACAATTTCAATGGCT
>DGDR01000122.1 GCA_002385545.1 Clostridium sp. UBA3947 | reverse complement strand
TAATACCAGTCTCCTTTAACAATTAATTAATCCTTCTGATGAAATTATGCACAAGTTATTAGAATATTATTCACTGGCCTGTGGAAAACCTGTTAATTCCACATATTATTAAGTTCCTTTATTAGGAAAGTAACTTTTTTATTCCTTTTTTATAAATGTATTTTTAATATTATTATATTCTAATCAACTAATCCACATTATCCACATTTGTCTTGTGAATAACTTGTGTAATATTTGTTTAAATTCATATTTTATTCATTTTTTATACATATAATAGTCACATTTATCTAGGTATTTAACATTATTAACCTAATTATTACCCACATTATTCACAAGGCTGTTGATAACTTGTGTATAACTTTTATAATTATTCACCTAACAAATATAGGGTTCCAATATTAACTACCGGCCTCTACATGATGTGTAGTTTCCTATTGGAACCCTAAATATGTTTTACTACTGTATTAATTTACCCTTTACTATTAATCTATGGGTGGCTTTTCTAATGGGTGTGCAGGTAACTAAGGTGATTATTGGTTCTTTTGTAGACATCAGCACAGAGGTTTCCTCTGGCAATACTACGAGCTTTTCAAAAACCTCATATGTGTACTGCTTTCCATCCTTTGTTTTAACCTTTATGGTATCCCCCTTTTCCAATTCATCTAATCGGTTAAAGTATTCATTATATGTATAGCTTCTGTGACCTGCCACTGCAAAATTTCCTGTGGTACCGGGCATGTCTGTATTTTTAAAATGGCCTACAGCATACTTTATGTCTTCTGGATCCGTTCCTTCTACTACTGGCACTAATAAATCTATTTTTGGTATTTCAAGCATAGCAATGGCTTTACTATTGGTGGCTGGTCTAGATGGGTTGTCCACATTATCAGAAGAGTCCCCGGAGCCTTCATCATCTGCTGGCTCTCCCCATTGCTCCATAGCTTTTAAATCTTTCTCGAAGCTTTCAATTAACTCCTTCTTAACCTTTTCTCCTTTATAATTCATATAAAATCCCCATCCTATTATGGATGCACCAATCAATATCAATAAAATCCCAAATATTTTACTCTTCATTTTCGTCCTCCATTATTTCTTCCTTGCAGATAAAGATATTATATATTATATCACATATATGGTAAAAATAGCTACCAACTTTTAGGACATTTTTCTTTTGACCCTTAACATTTTTATAAAAGTATGCTAGAATATAAGTAAGGAAAGAATATTCAGAAATCTAAAGGTTTACATTTCTTCCTTGGTTCCTATTTAAATGACAAAGGAGTGACTTTTATGAGTGGTAAAGTTATTTATGTAGACTTTAAGAATCAGGCAAAAAAGTCTAACAATAAGACAGAAAATCCTGGGGTGCTAAAAACCTGTTATAATAGACTAAAAAATCTTTTCAGCTTTACCTCAGGCAGTAAGCCCGTAAGTGAAGTTTCTCCTTTCAAAGAAATGATGTAAGATTCAGATTCTCCTATTCCGTAATAATCTATATATCTAATACTCTGTCTCCTTTGGGGGCAGGGTATTATTTTTGTTTTATTACTATCTTATTAATGCTATACTATTGATAAATGCAGGTCTTATTAAAATACAAGGACCTAATATATAATATGACTAATAGGTAGGAGTTGATAATAATATGAGAATCGGTATGGGTTATGATGTTCACCGACTAGTTGAGAATAGAGATCTTATTATAGGTGGAGTTAATATTCCCTATGAAAGAGGCTTGGCTGGTCATTCTGATGCTGATGTTTTAATTCATGCAATTATGGATAGCATTCTTGGTGCAGCAGCTTTAGGGGATATAGGCAAACACTTCCCTGACACTGATCCTCAGTATAAGGGTGCTTCTAGCATTGCGCTATTAAAGCATGTAGCAGGGCTAATTAAAGAAAAAGGCTATGAAATAATTAATATAGATGCTACAATAATTGCCCAGAGTCCAAAAATGGCTCCTCACATATGGGCTATGAGGGAAAATATAGCTAAGGCCTTGAATATAGATGTAGATCAAGTAAATGTAAAGGCTACTACTGAAGAGGGCTTAGGCTTTACAGGTAAGGGAGAGGGTATTTCTTCCCAAAGCATTTGCCTACTAAAGAAAATATAATTTCCTAAATTAAAATCCAGGGGACCTGCAGTGTCTCCTGGATTTTGATGTTTATAAGAAGATTATATTATGCTTTTTGTAGGCTTCTATCATATCCTCTGGCCACATGGAGGCTTGTACTTCTCCTATGTGAACCTTTCTTAAAAAGAACATACATATTCTAGATTGGCCTATACCGCCGCCTATGGTGTATGGAAGCTCTCCATTTAGAAGCTTTCTATGGAACTCTAATTCCCTTCTATCGGTGCAGCCGCTTACTTCTAGCTGATAGGCTAAGGCCTCTTCATCTACTCTTATACCCATGGAGGATAGTTCTAGAGCACATTGTAGTACTGGATACCAAAGAAGTATGTCTCCATTTAGCTTCCAGTCATCGTAATCTGGTGACCTGCCGTCATGCTTTTGACCAGATTTTAGTTTATCACCAATTTGCATTATAAATACTGCCCCTTTTTCCTTGGT
Organism: Clostridium sp. UBA3947; assembly: GCA_002385545.1. Taxonomy (GTDB): domain Bacteria; phylum Bacillota; class Clostridia; order Clostridiales; family Clostridiaceae; genus Clostridium_AU. The sequence continues at coordinate 7,654 of DGDR01000122.1, read as the reverse complement.
GATAACCTCTTCTCTTTCCTTTGGACTTAAGGATGGATACATGTCCTCTAGCTCCTGAGAGGTTATAAAGAATATATCTTCAGGTAATATCCTTTCGATTTCAGGATATAAGTCCATTACGTAGTCTTCAGTTCTTCTGAAAACATTGTATATTTTTCTTACAACGGACTTTAAGGTATCCAAATTTCTTTCATGCTTATGTATTACCTTTTCCCAGTCCCATTGGTCCACATAGATGGAGTGTATATTATCTAGTTCCTCATCTCTTCTTATGGCATTCATATCAGTATATAGACCTTCCCCAGGTTCAAAGCCATATCTATATAGGGCCATTCTCTTCCATTTAGCTAGAGAATGAACTATTTCTATTTCCCCATCTATATTAAGAGCATCAAAGCTTACTGGACGTTCTGTACCATTAAGATTATCATTCATACCAGTATTTCTTTTTACAAATAACGGTGCAGAAACTCTAATTAGATTAAGCTCCTTAGCCAATTCCCTTTCAAAAAAATCCTTAACATACTTTATAGCCTTCTCTGTTTCCTTTAAACTAAATACACTACGATAGTTATCAGGAATAGTATATTTCTTTTGCTGCAATTTTTAGCCCCCTTCAATTATATCTTAGTTATAAGCACTATGATATTTTAACATTATACATGAGAAAAATCACTAAATTTCTTAAATAATTATCGTTTTAAACTGGTTAAATTATTAATGGCTTCTTTTATTTTATTTAGCTTATCGCTGGCATCGGTAATTATAGTCTTACCATCGGAAGCTTCCTTTACTGCTCCGTCAGTAATGCTAATTATAGTATCTAAGTATCCCAAATAGGACTTATGGAAACCATCAAGCTTATGACCATGCTCTAGCTTGCTAAATTGATCTCTATATTGATGAAGCTTTTCATTTTCTGCCTTTAAGCTTTCTATATCCTTTGCATCTAATTTATCGTCGCTTAAAACCTTTGTTATATTACCAACAGAGTTCTTTATATCCCCTGTCATAGTAGCAACAGTCTTTCCATACTTAATGTTTGTGACAAAAGCATTTACTTCATCTATTGGCGATACACCATATACTAAAATATCTACCAATGCAATAGCAACAAATACCAAGATAACAAATAAGATAAACTTAAAAGCTTTCTTTATTAGGCATACTACGATTAATATAAGGGCTAAAGCCATTAAGCCCACCATTAAGTAACTTTTATCCATATACATCCCCCTTGAATATAATTTGATATTTCTATCTTTTGATGATAAGTATATTATATATTAATTACAATTCCTAGAAAATACTATTTTTATTTTTTAGACACATAAGGATTATCCTTAATATAAAATCTCCAAGGATAAAATCTAGCTTCCTCTGCATAGTCTATGTTTATTCTTGTGGTTCTAACTACTTCAAAGTTTTCCTTATTCTTCTCCTCTTCTGCAATGTATATTTCGTCCTTGCATATATCCATACCGTTGTGGTCTCTAGTAATGTTGAAGGCAGCACACAGCTTGGCAGGTCCATTAGTTAAGTTTTTTACTTCTCTATTGGTAAGCTCCTCCAAACTTTTCTTGTACCTATTTAAGGCCATAAGCTCTAGGCCTTCTATTGGCTCTAAGGCTCGGACAAGTACCCCTCTAGGTACATTAACCCTTTCTGTAATTACATTAAAGCAGTAATGCATACCATAGATGAAATATACGTAAATATGGCCCGCTTCGCCGTACATAACTTCGTTTCTTTCAGTTCTTCGGCCTCCATAGGAATGAGCAGCCTTATCATCCTCTCCCATGTAGGCTTCCACCTCTACAATTTTACCAATTAGAAGTTTGTCCTGCAGCTTCCTTACAAGGTACTTGCCTAAAAGTTCCTCTGCCACCTGTAAGGTATTTCTGCTATAAAAACTTCTTTTTAACTTTTTCATAGCTTATCTTACCTCTAATTCTTATTCTTCCTAATCTTAAAGTAATATTCTTCTGTATTTTCGTCAATAACTCTGAAAATATAGCCTTCCTTCTTATAATACTCTATAATTGCAGGAAGAGCCTTGCAGGTATTGCGGTTATTTGAGTTGCAGTGAGCTAATAAGAAAACCCTGCTTTTATCTCCCTTAATCTTCTTTGCATTTTCCACTAGAGTATTTACACTAAGTCCCTTCTTTAAACCATCTTCTAAGTTGGCATTCCAGTCATAGACCCTATAATCTCTTTCGTGAAGCTTTTGCAATAAGCGCTGGGATAACATCAAATCGCTACCACCAGGGAATCTTATAGCGCCAGTATCAACACCTATAACCTCCTTTACCAAGTCCCTGGTTGCATCCATTTCTTTGATAAATTCCTCATCACTCTTATAGATAGAAGAAAACTTATGGGTGTAGGTATGCAAACCTATACCATGACCCTCTTCATATATTCTTTTTAAAATATGCTCTCTTCCCTTTATTTCCTTACCAACTACAAAAAAATTGGCCTTCACCTCATACTTCTTTAATATATCTAAAACATCCTCTGTTATTCGTGGGATAGGTCCATCATCAAAGGTAAGATAGATTACCTTTTCCCCGCTATCCTTTATATTGGAAGCCTTTACAGTACAGGATAGGTTAGTAAAAAGAAGTGAAAGAATAAGAAAGATGCTTATTATAACCTGATAATAAACTCTACGTAATTTCATATATTTCGCCCCCTAAGTCTAGCTTATAAATTTATATTGCCCAGTCCTATAGGAAAAGTTGCACCACATTCCTATTTTTCCTTCCAAAACAGCTGCACAATATTAACTAAATCTGAGGGGGACGATACCATTCTAGCATGCTGCCAGTGCTCAGGAAATAAAGGCCTATATTGATAGGAAGAAAACCTATCATCTATAAGAAGCACAACCCCTTTATCTTCTAAGGATCTAATAACTCTTCCTGCCGCCTGCATCACCTTGTTCATGCCTGGATAGGTATAGGCATAGTCATAGCCTTTTTTTACTGATTGTTCAAAGTAGTCCTTTATTATATCTCTTTCTAAACATAGCTGAGGCAGGCCTACGCCTACAATGGCTGCTCCAATAAGTCTATCTCCCTTTAAATCTATGCCTTCAGAAAATATTCCTCCTAACACTACAAAGGCTACTAAGGTTTCCTGAGGATTTTCCACAAAAGCCTTTAAAAATTCATCCCTTTCATTTTCATCCATATCCCCTTCCTGCAGTAAAAGCTTAACCTCTGGATAATTATCCACAAAATGCTTATGTACATCTAGCATGTATTTGTAGGAGGGGAAAAATATCATATAATTGCCCTTCTTAACGCTTATTAGGGCATGTATATATCTTGTAATAATGTCTATACTTCTATTCCTATCCTTATATCTAGTAGAAACCCTATCTGCAATTAACAAGCATTGCTGCTCTTTAGGAAAGGGTGAAGGTAATCTCATAAAGTAATCCTCTTCCTTACCGCCCAGTATATCCTTAAAGTAACTCATAGGGGTTAAGGTAGCTGAAAAAAATACCGCTGACCTTCCCTTGTTTATGCTTTGTCTTAAAAGCTTACCTGGGTGAAGGCAAAAAAGCTTTATAATTAAATCATTACCAGCGTCCTCTGTATATGTTATATAGTCATCGCTATATAGTTCCCAAACCCTAAGGAAGGCTAAAACGTCAAAATATAGCTGTAGTAAGTCCTCATGACCAGCCCTACCTTCATTATTAGCCAACCAATCCTCCGACAGCTTAACAAACTTTCTCAGTAGAGGATAAAGGTCCTCCGGTAAGTCCTTTTCTTGACTAAAGCTTTTTCCCTCCAAGGCTTTTTTCCTGGAAAGAAAGTAGTTGTTAATCTTCCCTAAACTTTTAGAGATGTTATTTTCAATATCCTTCATAAGCTTTTTTAGCTTCAGAAAGGTGGCCTTATTTAATTGGGCAGAATACATTTCTCGTGCTCTATCAACTAAATTGTGAGCCTCGTCAATAAGAAAGGCATAATCACCCTTAGTCTCAAAAAACCTTTTCAAGCTAACCCTTGGATCAAACACATAATTATAATCGCAAATGACACAATCGCTCCATAGGGTTAAATCTAGGGAAAATTCAAAGGGACATATGTTATATTCCCTAGCATAAGCTTCTATCTTATCCCTGGTTAATTGATTCTCATTTGTAAGTATATCCTCTATAGCATCGTTAACCCTATCAAAATGCCCTCTGGCAAAGCTGCATTGCTCAGGATTGCAGGCAGCTCCCTTATTAAAGCATATTTTATCCTTTGCAGTAAGGGTAATTGCCTTAAAACTTAAATTGCAATCCCTCATTTTATTTATGGCTTCTTCCGCCACCTGTCTTGTGATGGTCTTGGCAGTTAAATAGAATATTTTTGATATATACCCTTCTCCCATGGCCTTCACCGTAGGAAAAAGAGTAGATATGGTCTTTCCTATACCTGTGGGTGCTTGAGCAAAAATACTTTTCCCCTCGGTTATAGTCTTATAAACAGATACTGCTAGCTCCCTTTGCCCTTTTCTGTAGCTATCAAAAGGAAAGTTCAAAGACCTTATAGAGTTATTTCTAAGTTCAATCCATTGCTCCGATAAGCAGGCCCATTTGTGATATTTATCTATAATACTTATAAAATAAACCTCTAGCTCATCCCTGGAAAAGTTTTTTACAAAGACCTTTATATCTTCATTTTCCACATCACAATAGGTTAATTGAATATCTATTTCGTCTAAATTCTGTTGTAGGGCATAAATATAGCCGTAACACTTAGCCTGGGCCCAATGAAGCTCATTATAATCCTCATGAATTCTTTCTAAAGGCTGACTAGTGGTTTTTATTTCATCGATGGTTGTGGTTTGATACAAGCTGTTCCCCAGGGGAACTATTATACCATCAGCTCGGCCTTCTATTATATATGATATACCCTCCCTTTCAAAGCTATGGGAAAGAAAAACCTCTGCCATATATTCCATATTTAGTTCTGCAAACTTCTTCTTATTTAGTTTTTGTAACTTTTGATGCAATCTAGTTCCTTCTACCGCCCTGGCGGAGGTTGTAAATCTAGTGTCTAAGTCACCGCTTCTCAAGGTAAATTCCACTAGATTTCGAACGGATATCTTAACATTACGACCATTATTCATCATAATCAACCTTTTTATCTGTTACTTTCACAACAGGTTTAGTTTTTTATTAATTAAACATACTATATTATATCATACTTCTATCAAGGTCACATAAGTAAAGAGGTGAAATACATTGAAGCTAACCATAGATGAAGGGACTAAGGAAATTTTAAAAGAGGAGCTTAAAAGAAAAAACAAATCTGCCGCCAGGGTAATGTTAAGAGGCTTCGGCTGCTCCGGACCAGCCTTTGGAGTAGTTCTTGATAAGGAAGAAGAAAAGGATGAGGTTATAATCATAGACGGCATCAAAATAGTAGCGGACAAGGAATTTGCTCCCTTACTAGACCAAGGAAAAATCGTCCATGATAAGGGACCCTTTGGTATCTTTTTCACTGTAGAAGGGGGGCCGGAAGTTAGCTGTTAAATATTGAAAAAATGGTGATTAGATGTTGAATATCAAATACCAGATATATGATGATATTGTCATTGCTCTATCTTATAACTTATATTCTTTCCCTTAACGCTGTGTTTTAGAAAAGTGTTTATGGATATTTACTGCTTGTCCTAATATTCTGTCTTATTCATCAACACTTCTTTGAAACAAAGCAACATAGTGCCTATTGGCACCATCAGAGCTTAGACCTGAGAGCTTAGAGGTAAAGACTTTGATATAACTTCCTATAAAATAAAAAAGTAAATGCCACATACTGGCATTTACTTTATAAAAGGAAACGGTTATCAATTCTACCCATAATTTATTCACTTTGATATTCTGACACTATCTTTTGCACTAGCCTCTTAATAGCACTGGCCTGAGCTATTAGAGTCATTACTGTTAAAAATACAAATATTCTTTCTTCATCCTCAGGAGACAGATTGTTTTCCTTTATAAAATCACGGAGCTTCTTTTCATCAAAATATTCTGCTTGAAGAAATTCGTCAAAGCTTCGCTGTTGAATATCAGCAAATATTTTATAAGCATTTTCCCAGGATATTATGTCATCGCTACGGTCATTAATTTCATTGAAAGCCAATCTAAAAACCTTGCTTATCTCATCAGTAGTAAGAACAGGCCTCATGTAGCTTAACAATACCAGCTGAGCTAAATGGAGCTTAGTATAGCCTCTTTTCTTGCCATCCTCAGGCTTACTTATAACTCCGCTTTTTATATAATTTTGCACAATATTATTAGTATACTTTTCCTCAGAGAACTTATCATTTAAATAGTCAATAACTTGAGACAAAAACAAATCGTACTTTGGTAAATCTTCATATGGAACCAAATTATTTTTGGACACTTCCTCAGCAAGCTGTTTAATGAAATTAATATCAAACTTTTCCCGTTCCATTTATCCATCTCCTTTTAAAATATAAAAGCTATATATATTTTATTAATTATATTATAAGGTATATATAAACTTATTACAAGTTATAAATTCTATTTATCCATAAAAATATATTATTGCTTATCAATTATTTTTTCTTCTATTTCCTTTAATATACTTTTATCATTAAGCATAATAATATAAGCTATTACACTAGCGAAAAACATATATGCTACAGATGGAGCATAACTAGCCAACAAGAACATAGCCGCTATGCCTGCTATATTGAGCACTGTATGTTTGAATTTTTTTATGATATAGAAGGCCGATAATTTTAAAACATCCTTGGTTTTTAAATAAAATCTAGAAACTATAGGAAAAGCGTACAAAGCAATTAGTAAAATTGAAAAAATGCAGGCATAGAAAATTGGCACCAAAAATGAGGCTAGAGAACTAGCTTTAACAATTTGAATATCTATTAGCAAAATTACTATTATTGTAGTAAAGAGCAGTCCTATAGCAAATGCTTGCTTGAAATTCTCCTTATAGGCTTTAAAAAAATCCTTGGTTAAGCTTATATCACCTTCCCTTACCAGCTTGCCCATAACTGAAAGCAAAGCTGTAAAGGATGGAGCCAACGGAAGGGCTACCACAAAAAGTATAAGGTAATAATAAATATTGTCCAACTCCACTTGAATACCAAATAAAAAAATTACTAGAAATATATTTAATACCACAAAATAAATATTGGAAATAACAAACCAACTAAAATAGTTCATAGCCTCATATATCGGGCTATCTGTTAGGCCCTTTTTAGCCATATGCCTTCCTCCAATCATGATCAAGTATAATAATAGAAACCTCAGAAATATATAATATACTAATATACTAATGAAAAAATGTAATAATTGATTAGTTATGAATGTAGTTATCAATACCACTACATAATTGTAGAACATTTATTTAGATTAATCAATTCAAATATTTATAAAGTCAAGTATAATTACTTTAAAAAATGTAAATAATTACGAATAAGAATAAAATTTATAAGATGGGTTAGGTGATATGATAATAAAATAATATAAAATGCAAAAAAAGTTTAAATAAAATTCTCTTTTTTTTACAAATTCATATTATATATAAGGAGAAGAAAATTTATAATCAAGGTAATTACCAGTATTTATTATTTATGTTTTTGGATAACATGTA
>DGDR01000136.1 GCA_002385545.1 Clostridium sp. UBA3947 | reverse complement strand
TTACCATTGGAAAGGTCAGTAATCATCGGCCAAGAACTAGGAGACAATCCAGATGCACAAAACCAAGTAGTTAAGGCACTAGGAGAGTTAGAGGCTAAGGGTAAATCAATTACTAACGATGTATTAAGAGAATTAATCCTAGAAGCTAAAGGAACCTTAAGGGAGACTTACACAGAAGTTACTCTATTTGGTGAGGAAATGTTTACTAGGGATTATGCACTAGAACGTGCAGAATTAGTAGCCTATGTTAAAAGACAACTAAGGGAAAGAAAGAACATCCTAAAGAATGTATCCAAAGAAAAGAACGCTGCCATGCTAGAGGAACTAGGAAATGTAATATCTATAGATGAAAACGTAAAAGAAATGAACGCTGCCGAACAAGCACTATGGATTATAGATAAGACAGTAAACTATCAAGGAACTAGAACAAATGAATTATTTAATAATTTAGCAAAAGAATATGGCAATGCTGACCCTAAAGACAGAAACGCCATTAAGAAAAAAGCCTTAAATGAGTTGTTAAGATTAGTTGAAAGTGGTGAGTTATTTAATGAAACCGTTAGACAAAAAATCGAAAGAGAAAGTCTTAAAGCTAGTCTCCATGACACTAGAACAGATGGAGAAGGAAGGGAACAAGGACTTACACTTCGTGAGCAACAAGAGCAAGAAGAAAGACAAATAAATTTATTTGGTGAAGAAACTATAATGCAGCTTAAGCAGCAGCCACAAGTAAGAGTAGTTGCAGATGAAAATGCACAAAAATCTTCATCATACCAAGCAACCAAAAACATAGTAAGGGCATTACAAAACAACGTGCTATTCAACGGCTTAACAATCCAGTACAGCAACAAGAGTGGCAAAGTGAATATGACTAGGGAGGAGTTGAGCAGAAGTGGCTACACGCACCTCGAAGAAGGCGAAAAATACATCTACGGTACGTATGACCCTAGGACAAGAACCATCACACTCAATAGCGAAGCAACTAGAGACACTATTCTTGAAGAAGCAATCCACGACCTCCAAGCAAGACTTGAACAAATAGACCCAGACTTAGCAGTACTTGTAGATGAATGGGAAAATGAAGTAAGAGAAAAAGCAGCTAAGGAAGGCATAGCAATTCCAGAAGGATATGAGTTATTAGCCCAAGCACTTGTTTACACAGAGTTTGGCTATGCTTCAACTAATCCTTATATAGCAAACCTTATAGCTGTAGACCAGGAAATAGTAGACAAATTCAGGGCCATGTTAGGTGAAGAAGTTGAACGTGAAGGATTTGGATTTATAGACCCAGAAGTAGAAAAGGCTGAAAGACTACTAAGAGGAAAATACGAAAACTATGCAGAAAGACTATTTAAGCAAAAAAATTTTGTTAAAAAACTAAAAGATGCAGAAACTAAGAGAAAAGTTGAAATTAAAGGAGAATTAGAGAAAGCTAGGGCTGTAACCTACCATCATCCATCTAATGGTCAATATGTAATAGTTCATCCATCCACTAAAGGTCATAAGTATCAAGTAACTTTCTTTAGCCCAAAATATGGGCCAATAGGTGATGCACAGTACAATAGCCTAGATGAAGTGGCCAACAGATTAATCGAAGATAGATACTACTTTAAAAGTGATGAAATACACTATCAACTTAAGAACCAATACAATAGGAGGATAGCAGATGAACTGCACAAAAGACTTCTATCCAGTAGAACAGGAGAAGATACTGACACCAGAAGAAGAACCTTCTTACCAATTGACGGATGGGAAATTAGAGAAATTAAAGAAGCCATCCAGGAAGGAAATTTCAACAGATACGATTATGAAGTCCTTATAAAAGAAAATGAAGCACTATCTTATGATGCTAGAAGAATACTAGGAGAAATGGTAGAGGATGCAGAAAAGAAAGGCCTTCACAAACCTAACCATGAAGTAACCTTAAAAGAATTTCTATACAGGTTCTATGGAGTTGAAATATTGCAAGATAATGAAATTAGCGACCAAGAAATAAAGGATTATTGGCTGTATAGGCTATATCCTGCAAAAGAAAAAGAATTACCAAAAGCAAAGAAAGAAATGAAGCAACGATTTAAAGAGATAGGGTATATATGGGACTCAATGGGTGAAAAAATGGCCGATAACAAGGCCATGTTAAACGCATACAAGAACATTAGGCGTAGACTAAAGGCTCAACATAAATACTTCCAAAAGAGCATAGAAACCTATAGACATAGAGGGCTGCAATATCAAATTAAGCCAATGGATGAAAAGATTAATAGTAAAGAATTTAAAGAATGGTTTGGTAATAGTAAGATAGTTGATAGTGAAGGTAAGCCACTGGTAGTATATCATGGAACAGTCAACAAATTTGAAGCGGGAGAGACAACAGGAAATCAAGGTTTCTATGGCAAGGGATTTTATTTTACAGCTAATAAAAAGTATGCAGAAGCATTTGGCGATGTAATGGGTGTATATCTAAGAGTAGAAAATCCTTTTGTTATTAGTAGTGATACTCCATTAGAATTAATCTCAAGGTATGCAGAAACAGATATTGTATACAAACATGAAAATTACTTAGATAACATAGAAAGCATGATAAGAGGTAACGAAGAAACTTTTACAAACAACTTAATAAAAGCTGGGTATGATGGTGTTATCCTCAATGATGGCAAAGAATTTACTAGTCAATTTCTTGAAGTGACAGTATTCAATCCAACACAAATAAAATCAATAGATAATATAGGAACCTTTGATGCTTATAATCCTAACATTTACTATCAACTTAAAGACGATAAGGTTCCAGCAACATTATCTAATATTAAAATGTTTGAAAGAGCAACTGACACACTTAGAGATATTGCAATGATAACAAACAACGCTAAAGAATTTGTATTTAGGGAAAATGAAGCAAACATAGGCAAAGCAAAAACAATCGATGTTTACGACAATGCAAGTAATAAGGCATTGTTGTTGAAAGAGCTACAAACAAAGAAGGCTGACCAATCCATACTCTTATACACATCT
>DGDR01000080.1 GCA_002385545.1 Clostridium sp. UBA3947 | reverse complement strand
AAATGTTAATAGGAAAAAATATAGTAAAAGCTAAATTTATTAAAAGACCTAATAGGTTTAAGGCTTACGTTTTATTAGACGGTGAAGAGATAGTGGTTCATGTACCAAACACCGGTAGATGTAGGGAAATTTTAATAGAAGGCACTACAGTATTACTTAGAGAGGAAAATAATCCTGCTAGAAAAACTCCCTATGATCTAATTGCGGGATATAAGGGAGAGATGTTAATAAACATAGATTCTCATGTGCCCAACAAAGTTGTAGAAGAAGCGTTAATTAATAAAAAAATAGAGGGATTAGAGGAATATGACTTAGTTCAAAGGGAAAGAACCTTTGGGAATAGTAGATTTGATTTTAAGCTTACTAATACCAAAAATAATGATGAATATTATTTAGAGGTTAAAGGTGTTACCCTAGAGGTTGATGGAGTAGCTAAATTTCCTGATGCTCCTACAGAGAGAGGAGCAAAGCATCTAAAAGAGCTAGTGGAAGTTGTTAAGTCTGGTAAAGGTGCAGGGGTTTTGTTTCTAATTCAGATAGATAATATAGAATACTTTAGGCCTAATGACGAAATGGATAAGGCCTTTGGAAATGCGTTAAGATATGCTAGCAGTAACGGAGTAGATGTGTATGCCTACAACAGTATGATTACGGAGAACTCAATTACCCTTAATAAGAAAATTCAAGTAATTTTATAGCTTATAGCAAAGGGATATATTGCATTAAGAGCAGTATATCCCTTTAATTATACTATCTTTACACTAAAGGCTGCGGAGTTACTTTTTTTATGGTAAAATGTTTATAACATACGAATAATATGAATTAAAGTTAAGTTGTAGGGGGATATATGAAGTATAAGTTTTGTCCAAGATGCGGAAGGCAATTAATAGAAAAGTATAGCTGGGATGAAGGAGGCGTCCCCTATTGCGTTAATGATGATATTATGTTTTTTGATACACCTAAGCCGTGTATCATGGTAGCTGTAATAAAAAACGATAAGATATTGCTATTGAAGCAAAGCTATATATTTAAAAATTCCAAGGTTCTTATTAGTGGCTATATAAGTAATGGCGAGACTGCTGAAGAAACGGTGGCAAGGGAAGTTAAAGAGGAAACAGGAATTAGTGTAGATAATATTAAATATCTTGGTAGTGAGTATCTTGAATCTAAGGAAATAATTATGCTTACCTTTATGGCTAGGTATGCTGGTGGGGAAATTAATAAGTCCCAAGAGGTAGAAGATGTGGAATGGATTCTATTAGAGAATGCTTTACAGGAAATGAAAGAGGATGAAATAGGGAAGAGAGTAGTTAGTAAGGTTTTGAAGGAAATTAATAAAATTACCTCCGATTAAATGCAAAGAATATGAGCATAATACAAATAGGAGGTGTTTATTTTGAATTTAAATGTAGGTGTAAATTTAGCTAAAGAGATGAATAGACTTGTTAGACGTAAAAAGATGCCGTACCATACTCATAATCACTCCAACGAAGGAGATAGTGTTTACACAACTATATCTAAATATGAAGCTAATAACGATAATAAGGGAATGTTTAAAGGTAAGACAGAGTATTATGTACTTGCAGCAGGCGTTATAGGAGCAGCAGCGGCTATAGGCTTAGCGGCGGCTTCAATGGGAAATAAAAAGAAGCACTTCCTGTGGTAAGGAAAAAGGATTTAAAAAGGGACTGTTGCACAAGAACTAATTTAATTTATTAGTTTTGCAGCAGTCCTTTTTGATTATTAAATGACTTTTATAGCTTGTCCTAATATTTCTGTTATCTATCAACTGTTTTTTGAAACAAAGCAACATAGTAAAATAGCAGATATTTCACAGTTAATTGCCAGTTGCATGATAACTCTATGTTTACAGCTAAAAGCTAGTAGAACAGCACTTTCTTTTTAGCTTAAGTTATATGCCCTTAAACTAATATATCCTTCTTGGTGAAATTTAAATGTGCTATTGTATAAGGTATTATTGTCCAAATTATTAATATAATTGCAACAAAAGATGGTGTTGCGAAGGAACTTAAAATTTCTGTTTTTATGCTGCCAGTTACTACTGATAAAGTATTACCATAGGTCATAAAGAGAAAAGGCAGTATTGGTTTTACGTAACTTATAGCGCCTAAAATCTTTATAGCTATTAAGGATACTATACTAATAGCTATAGAAGCTGAACTGCTTTTTAATAAGGTAGATAGCATAAAGAAAAATGAAGTAGCAGCCAGTATGTATAAAACCTGCATTAATAGTGATTTAACAACAACACTAAGTAAAGTGGTTATATAGGAGCTATTAAATACTGCTATAGCTTCTTTACCTACCATAGCATTTATTGTAGTTATTTTATAATCTGTTCCTACTACCATAGGATATGAAGGATTTTCAAAGCCAAAGATAAGTCCCATAATAACTGAGCTTATAATTTCTATACCAATGATAATAAGAGTAGAAGCAGCAAAAGTAGCAATAAACTTAGAAGCTAGAATCTTTCCACGCTTAACTGGTCTTGTAAGTAGCATTTTGATTGTTGGTGGTGTATATTCTGAGGATACTGTATCTGCAGACATTATAATAACTATAATAGCTACAAATAAGCCACCCAAAAAGCTTATAAGGTGAGTAAGGGTAGATAATCCCTTTGGACTCATTTCTGAAATAGGCTTTATATTTTTATTTAGCAATTCTTCGTACTTAATTATATCTTTTCTAATATTCTCCTTTTGACCATTGTCATTAGGTAAAGCATCGTATTGCTTTTTTAATTCATTAATGGTTTGCTCAAGGCTAGCCTTCCAGTTAGCCTCATCCTCAGAAGGTAAGCTTTTCAAGTATTCAAGAGAAGCTTTAGCTTCGTCTAAATTAGCTTGTGCTAGCTTTTTTTCGTTTTCCGTTTTTGCATTTTTTAAGTCCTCTTCATACACTTGAATTATGGTTTCTTGTTGTTCAATTAAAAACTCCTTATTGGTGAATTTATTCATTACAATTATAAGGAGACACATCAATACACATAATACGCCCAATACAATTGAAGATATTAGTACTTTTTTTCTCAATAGTAATTTATTAAATTCATTTTTTATTAATCCCACCATTACTTGTTTCCTCCTTCAACAATTTCAAGGTATCTATCCTCAATATCCTGCTTTTTATTATAGATTTCTTCTACAGGAATATTGTTTTTTGCAAGCTCAAAAACAAGTTGAGGAGTTAGGCCCTTTTCTAATTGAATTTCAAAGAGATTATCCTTTAATGTGGAGCTTTGTATAAATGTTAGCTTTTTTAGAACTAGTGAGCATTTTTCTCGTTCAGTTGTAGATAATATTACAGTATTTATAGTTTCCTTTGAATCCTCTTCAGAGATATTTATGGATTCAATAGCTTGGATTTCTCCATTATTTATAAAGGCTACTTTGTCGCAGAGCTGTTGAATTTCAGATAGCATATGAGAGGAAACGAAAACACTTATGTTTCTTTCTTTGGCTAGCTTTTTTAAAAGGTTTCTAAATTCAATAATACCAGAAGGATCTAGGCCATTAGTAGGCTCGTCCAATATCAAAATTTTAGGATTGGATAAGAGAGCTTGAGCTAAACCTAAGCGCTGCTTCATTCCTAAGGAATATTTTCTTACCTTATCCTTTATTCTGTTTTTAAGGCCAACAAATTCAACAACCTCATCTATATCCTTTTGAGTGATATTATTATTTATTCGTGCTAGCTGGCGAAGATTTTCTAGGCCGCTCATATATAAATATAGTTCAGGGTTTTCTACTACAGCACCAACGTTAATCAGGGCTTCTTCACGCTCAGTTTGGATGTCCTTTCCCATAATTTTTATAGTACCGCTATTAGGTTGTATTAATCCTACAATCATTTTTATAGTAGTTGTTTTACCTGCGCCGTTTGGACCCAAAAAACCAAAGATTTCACCTTCTTCAACCTGAAGGGAAATATTTTTAACTATTGGTCTATTACTGAGAGATTTACAAACATTATTTAATTCTAAAACGTACAATTGATAAAACTCCTTCCATAAAATTTATTTTCTTTGGAATTATTGTGATATAATTAACAATATGCCAATAATTATAATGTAAAGTATTAATAATTGCAAATATAGAAAAAATATTTTACACGTTTACAAAAAGTGGATAACGAATTATAATTATTATCGTATATATACATGAGCATATCTTCGTTAGAATAATTATATTTGGTGAGGAGAGAAATTTAGTATAATATATATAAAAAATTATATTGAGTAAATTTCATATTTTATA
>DGDR01000172.1 GCA_002385545.1 Clostridium sp. UBA3947 | reverse complement strand
AGCTTGTGGCTGTAGAAAAAGAAAACACTATAGTTCCAAAAATAAAAATCAGCGAAACTCAAGAGAAAATAACTAACCCAGGCTTTAAGAAGATTTATAGAATTTTTGATAAGAATTCAGACAAGGCTATTGCAGATTTAATAACCTTAGCGGATGAAGTTATAGATGACAGCAAGCCATTAGTTATATTTGACCCCATCTATACTTGGAAGAGAAAAAAGCTTAAGAATTTCTATGTTAAGGAACTTCAGGTTAAAATATTCGATAAGGGGCAACCTGTGTATACTAGCCCTGATGTAATGACCATTAGAGAATTTGCTAAAAAGGAAACAGAGAGACTTTGGCCTGAAGTATTGAGATTTGAGAATCCTCATACATATTATGTAGATTTATCAAAGAAGCTTTGGAATTTAAAGCAGGAGCTTCTAATGGAATTATCTGATACCGATGAAGAATAAGATTAGAAGATAAAATATTGAAGCTGTTGAGCAATTGGCAAATCTGGCAGTTGCTCAACAGCTTTTGTCTTTTCGTCCACCATCTAATTTCAAAAATATCTTCTCATTTTTTCTATACTGCTTTGTTTTAAAAAGGCTGCTCTGTAGCTTTTAGAGATCAGAGGTCATACAATAAGGAAAATTTAGCAGAATGCAAATATAATTTCCTATCCAATAAAATAGTGTTGATAAATTAGCAGACATATTAAGACAATCAGTATAGAGTGAGTAAAAATAAAAAGGACTGCTACACAACTAATAAATTAGTTCTTGTGCAACAATCCTTTTTGCATTTTCTTAATTTCCAAACCAAATGCTAATTTCTCTTTCTGCGCTTTCTACACTATCAGAAGCGTGTACTAGGTTTCTTGTTTTATGGTTGGAGTACATACCTCTTATACTTGCTAAATCTGAAGCTAGAGGATTCTTATCTCCATTTATCTTTCTAACCATTTCAATAGCATTTTCACCTTCAACTACCATAGCTACAATTTTGCCTTCTATAATATAGCTTATTAGGGTTTCAAAATATGGTCTTCCTTTATGTTCTTCATAATGCTTTTCTGCTATTTCTCTATCAGCTTGAAGCATCTTTAGATCTGTTATCTTTAGTGTTCTTTTTTCATAGGCGCTAATTATTTCCCCAATTAGGCCTCTTTCAACTCCATCAGGTTTAATTAATACTAATGTTCTTTCCATAAATAGCCCTCCAAGTCATAAAATCAGAAGTAATTTTTAACATAAATTCTTTCTAAGAATTCTTTGTCTTCTTCTCTATCATATACTTCATCTAAACTAATTATATCTTTTATATTTATAGATTTTATTGTCTTTATTTTTTTAAATGGACAACCTGAACCATCGTCCTCATATTCATAGAAGGAGCATTCCTTAAAACAAGCAACCTTTTCTTCTGCAGTAGATAAAAACGGACATTGACACATACTTAAACGACCCCCCATTTGAAATATTATAAAGCAACCCCATAAATATCATATTTTGTATTATTATCCAACACATCATAAACAGTATAGCACCCAAATAAAATATTATCAATACTGTCATGTAAACTTTTTCATAAAAAATATTTTTTTATTCCTGTGTTGGCAAAAAGCCATAGAAATGTTCACTTAAATGGATATAGTGTAATATAATGTATAATTAACATTGATTATACATTATATTAGTAATTTTTACAAGAATTAATTTTTATTATTTTAAACTTTTTAGTACGTTTAATAGGTACTCCCAACTTCTTTGTACTGATGATATACTCATTCTTTCATCAGGAGTATGAACATCATAAAGGTTAGGGCCAAAGGATATCATATCTATATCTGGGAACTTTTCTTTAAATAGACCGCATTCTACACCAGCATGAATAGCAACCACTTCTGCTTCCTTGCCATACATTTCCTTGTAGACTCTTTGGAAAACTTGTCTTATCTTTGATTCATTATCATACTGCCATTCAGGATATTCAGAATGAATAGTAACTTCTGCTCCAAGAGCCTCTGCTAAAATAACTGTTTGAGTCACTATGTCCTGCTTTAAGCTTCTAACAGAACTTCTAACAGAGCTTTCGTAGGTAATTTTACTTTGACCAGTATGAACAATTCCAAGATTAGAGGAGCTTTGCACCAGCCCTTCTATATCCATACTCATAGTCTGAATACCATTTGGTATCATATATAAAAGCCTTATCGCATTATCTCTGCACTCTTTAGTAAAGGCTTCTTGAACACATTCATCCGTATCCTCAAGCTGTAATACCAATCCTGGATCTGCTTTTCTGTATTCATTTTTTAATATGGCATTCCACTTAGATATTTCCTTACCTAAATCCTCAACATCTGTATTCTTTACAAGTATAAGAGCATCTGCTTCACGTGGAATAGCGTTATCTTTTGCTCCACCTTTTATTTCTACTAGCTTATAATCTATTCTATCTATTAAATCCACAAGGACTCTTCCAAGTATTCTATTAGCATTACCCCTTTGCTTAATGATGTCCATTCCAGAGTGGCCACCTTTTAAGCATCTAACCATTAATTTATATTTCATATATTCATCCTGGTTAACAGCTTCTCTCTTTACCTTTAACTCTACTTTAGTTCTTAGCCCTCCAGCACAGCTTACCAGCAATTGCCCTTCTTCTTCATTATCAATATTTATAAGAATTCTCCCCTGTATATGCTTAGGATCTAGGTTTCTTGCCCCGCTCATTCCTGTTTCCTCATCTGTAGTCAGTAAAACCTCCAATGGTGGATGAGGAATATCCTCAGAATCTAATAATGCTAAAGCATAGGCCACAGCTATACCATTGTCAGCTCCTAAGGTTGTGCCATTAGCCTTTACAAAATCACCTTCTACCACTAGCTCAATTGGATCAGTCTGAAAATTATGAACCTTTGAATTGTTCTTTTCACAAACCATATCCATATGACCTTGTATAACAACTATAGGAGAATTCTCATAACCTTTTGTAGCTGGTTTTTTGATAATTACATTATAAGAAGAATCCTGGATAACCTCTAAGTTTTTACTTTTTGCAAAGGAAACTAAATAATCACTAATGGCTTTCTCATTGCCAGAGCCCCTTGGAATCCTTGAAATCTCCTCAAAATAATAAAATACCTTTTCAGGCTTAAGACCTTTTAATACTGCTGTCATATTTTCACCCTTTCCATGATTGTCTTTATTATACAAACATCTTAACATAATATAACATTAATTCAACCTTAGTTCAAACTACATATATACATATATTTTAAAAGCTGACAAAGTTTATATAGCTTTGTCAGCTCCATTTCTATAGTTTTTATAGCCACCTTATTTTATCTTATTTTTAAATATACAGATAAAACTTCCTTCATACGACTACTGTCCTCTTCCACACAATTTATATTGTAGATATTGCCCTCTAATTCTGAGCGGAAATTTCTAAATCCTTGAGATTTTAAATAGTCGTCTATATCCTCCACCTTTTCTGTCTGGGCAATTAAGGTCTTATGTCCAACAAAATCATCATTAACATAAACCGCATATTTATCATGGGCAATTTTTGCATATTGATCTTCATCGTTTTTAGCATTCATGACAAATGGAAGAGGCCATGGTCCTCCTACTTCATTACCAAATATACTCATAACAGCACTCCTTTATTTTTTAGAGAAAACTCTAAAATAGTATTTCGAGTACTATTATGGACAGTTTTTTAATTATTATACAATCTTGTTAAAAAAAGATTACTTTCTTATTTGGCCTTCACCGTATACTATATATTTTGAACTTGTTAGCTCCTTAATGCCCATTGGCCCCCTAGCATGAAGCTTTTGTGTACTAATACCAATTTCTCCACCAAAGCCAAACTGCGCTCCATCGGTAAATCTAGTAGATGCATTCACATAAACTGCTGCAGCATCAACCTCATTTAAGAATCTTTGTGCATTAGCATAGTTAGCGGTTATTATAGATTCTGAATGCTTTGTGCCATACTTATAAATATGATCCAAGGCTTCATTAATAGAATCTACTACCTTCACCGCCAGTATTAAATCTAAATATTCTGTAGCCCAATCCTCATCATTGGCTAGCTCAATATCAGACAATATTGCCTTAGTCTTTTCGCAACCTCTAATTTGCACCTTATATTTATCCATTTCTTCCTTTAAGGCTGGAAGGAATTCACTTGCTACCGCTGCATGAACCAACAATGTTTCTATGGTGTTACAAACAGCTGGTCTTTGAGTTTTGGCATTAATTGCTATGTCCTTTGCCATCTTAAGGTCTGCAGCCTCATCCACATATAAGTGACAATTACCTACCCCTGTTTCAATTACTGGTACTGTAGAATTTTCCACCACTGTTTTAATTAAACCTGCTCCTCCTCTAGGAATCAAAACATCAATGTAGTCGTTAAGCTTCATCAGTACCTTTACTGCTTCTCTATCAGTGTTTTCTAAATATTGCAGGAAGCCTTCTGGTAACCCAGCTTCTACTCCTGCCTTACTAATGATTTCAACAATTTTTGCATTAGAATTAACTGCCTCTGAACCGCCTCTCAAAATAACTGCATTCCCGGACTTTATACAAAGGCCAGTAGCATCTACAGTAACATTTGGTCTTGCTTCGTATATAATTCCTATTACTCCCAAAGGCACTCGAACTTGGGCTATGGTCATATTTTCTGGTGTCTTCCACATTCTAATGGCTTCTCCTATAGGATCCTGCAAATCTGCTACCTTTAATAAGCCGTTAGCCATATCCTTTATTCTTGCTTCTGTCAATAAAAGTCTATCTAATAAAGCCTTTGATAATCCATTTTCTTTTCCCTTGTTTATGTCCACACTATTAGCCTCAAGAATTTCACTCATATTATCCACCAAAGCTTGGGCCATAGCTTTAAGAGCATTATCTTTAGTGTTACTATTTACGTTGTTCATTAGTCTTGAAGCAGCCTTAGCGGCTTTAGCTTTTTGTACTACATACTCCTTAATATCCATTTTTATCACCTCTCCATAATTTATATACAATCAAAAAAGGTTCCTACCTCTTCCCCATTTAAAACCCTATTAATTATATGATTCTCAGCACCATTTACTATTACCATTGCAGCTCCATACTGATTTACTATATTTGCAGCTCTAAGCTTAGTAACCATTCCTCCTGTTCCTAGGCTTGTTCCAGCGCCTTCAGCGCAAGAAGCTATTTCCTCTGTTACAGAACTTACATAGTTAATTAGCTTAGCCTGTTCATTATTAGCAGGGTTACAATCATATAATCCATTAATATCAGACAAAATTATTAAAAGGTCCCCTTGCACAAACTTACACACATGAGCTGATAAGGTATCATTATCCCCAATTTTAATTTCTTCTATTGTTATAGCATCATTCTCATTAACTATAGGAATAACATTTTCCTTCATTAAAGCTTGGAAGGTATTCTTAGCATGCTTTATCCTCTTAGAATCCTCCATATCTTCCTTGGTTATTAATATTTGCGCTGTATTTTTACCATATTCCCCAAGAATCTTATCATACATATGCATCAATCGAACCTGTCCAACAGCTGCACAAGCCTGCTGTCTAACTACGGATTTGGGTTTTCTTTTCAAGCCTAATCGTCCCATACCTGCAGCTATAGCTCCAGAGCTTACAAGAATAACCTCTATACCTCTATTGTGTATATCTGCAATCTGCCTAGCTAGGCTTTCTATTCTTTCCAAATTCAATAGCCCGTTAGGATAGGTCAAGGTTGAGGAACCTACTTTTATAACTACTCTCTTAACCTTCTTCATATACTGCTGTCTTCTTGTTTCTTCCATTTTAAAAATCGCCCCTTTTGTTTATCACGTCACATTTGATAATATTTTACTAGTATTGGATTCCATTTGCAATTATTTTTATATGAATATACCCATTCACTTGTACAATATAAATATTCACTTGTAATTTATAAGACCTATGTAACATAAACTCAGCTCCTGAAGGCTACTATGCCACAGAAGCTGAGTTTATTTTTATAACCCTATATCCTTTTTTATACCCTTTGATAAAATATTCTTATACTGAATGTAATCATAGATGGAAGCATCAATTTTATCAGTAAAGCTACGGAACTCATCTAAGGTTAAGGATAAAATTTCTTTATTATTATCCTCACAGTAAATTACTATCTTACCAACTATGCTATGAGCATCTCTAAAGGGCACACCCTTACATACTAGATAATCTGCCACTTCTGTAGCATTAAGAAAGCCCTCATCTACTGCTTTCTCCATTTTTTCCTTCTTTACTTCTAAGGTAAGTATCACATCTGTTGCAATGGTTAAGGATGCTTTTACTGTATCCACCGCATCGAAAAAGCTTTCCTTATCTTCCTGCATATCCTTATTATATGCTAGCGGTATTCCCTTTAATACGGTTAAGAGGGCCATTAAATCTCCGTACACCCTGCCAGTTTTACCACGTATTAGCTCCGCTGCATCAGGATTTTTCTTTTGAGGCATGATACTGCTGCCAGTAGAATACAAATCACTCATTCTTATAAAATCAAATTCCTTACTACTCCACAGTATTAGCTCCTCACTAAGTCTGCTAAGATGCATCATTATCAAGGAGAAGTCTGACAAAAGTTCCACTAGATAATCTCTGTCGCTAACCCCATCTAAGAAATTATCCACTGGCTTTTTAAAGCCAAGCTCCTTGGCAGTAAAGTCTCTGTCAATATCATATGTTGACCCTGCTAAGGCACCACAACCAAGTGGGCTCTCATTTAAAAGCTCGATGGCATTCTCTATTCTCTTTTTATCTCTTTTAAACATCTCTACATAAGCAGCTAAATGATATTTAAAAGTAACTACCTGAGCTCTTTGAAGATGAGTATAGCCAGGCATGATAACATTGTTTTCACTGCCCTTTTTCTTTAAGGCTTCTATCAGCTTATCTAAAAGCTCAATAATCTCTTGGGCAGTTTTTCTGGAATAAAGCTTCATATCTACTGCCACTTGGTCATTTCTGCTTCTAGCAGTATGGAGCTTCTTACCGGCTTCCCCAATTCGCTCAGTAAGATTTAGCTCTATAAAGCTATGAATATCTTCGTAGTCGCCCTCTATAAGCAATTTGCCCTCTTCAATATCCTTATATATCTCATTAAGCCCCTTTTTTATTTTTTCTGCGTCCTCTTTGGAGATTATACCGCATTTTTCTAGCATTTTTGCATGAGCCAAGCTTCCCTGGATATCCTCTCTCCAAAGTCTCTTATCAAAGCTTAAGGAAGAATTAAAATCCTCCATTAAGCTACTTTCTCCGTCTCTAAACCTTCCGCCCCAAAGCTTCATATAGTTTCATACTCCAATCTATTTCTTATTTACCATAGCCCTGATCTTATATGGTAGGGAGAATAAGTTAATGAATCCTTCTGAATCCTTATGATCATATAATTCACTAGCCCCAAAGGAAGAAATACCTTCATCATATAATGGTTTTTCAGCATCTATGGAAGCTACCATCATGCTACCCTTATACAACTTCATTTTAACTGTTCCAGTTACATTCTTCTGAGTAACATCAATAAAGGCATCTAAAGCTTCTCTCAATTCTGTAAACCATAATCCGTCATATACTAGTTCTGCATATTTCATTGCTACTATTTGCTTGAAATGAGCAGTTTGCTTATCTATAGTTAGTCTCTCTAAAACATCGTGAGCCTCATAAAGTAAGGTTCCACCTGGAGTTTCATATACTCCTCTTGACTTCATACCAACTAATCTATTTTCTATAATATCAATAACTCCTATACCATTTCTACCAGCGATAGCATTACATTCTTCGATAAGCTCCACTGGAGATAACTTCTTACCATTTACCTTTACAGGTATACCTTTTTCAAAGGTAATTTCCACATATTCTGGCTTATCTGGAGCATCCTCAGGATGAACAGTCATCTGATATAAATCCTTCTTATGCTCGTTTTTAGGATCCTCTAAGTCGCCACCTTCATGGCTAAGATGCCATAAATTTTTGTCTCTTGAATATATTTTTTCCTTAGTAACTGGAATTTTTATTCCTTTCTTTTCTGCATAATCAATAGCATCCTCTCTGGACTTAATATCCCAAATTCTCCAAGGAGCTATAATTTTTATAGTTGGATCAAAGCATGCAATACCAAGCTCAAATCTTACTTGGTCATTTCCCTTTCCAGTACATCCATGGCAAATTGCCTTTGCTCCTTCCTTATGAGCAATTTCTACTAATCTCTTAGCTATGGATGGTCTTGCATAGGAGGTTCCTAACATATACTTACCTTCATACTTAGCCCCGCTCTTTATAGCATTGTATAAATATTCAGTAACAAACTCTTCCTTTAAGTCTTCTACATAAATTTTATCAGCACCACTAGCTATTGCCTTCTGCTTAACTTCTTCCATATCATCGCCCTGACCTACATCGGCACAAACAGCAATAACTTCGCAATCATAGTTTTCCTTTAACCATGGTACTATAATAGAAGTATCTAATCCCCCTGAATATGCTAATACAACTTTTTCCTTCATATATAAATCCCCCTTACTGGTAAATTATTCTTCAACTTTCATTAAAGCTATTATAAAACACTTTTTATATTTATGCAACATATTTTTATATTTATACACTATTTTTTTGCATAACTTTTTTAATTTAAGAGCAAACTTCTTAATATAATAAATAAAAAGAAGGTGATAAGTAATGTATTCAGAGTCCAAAGCGTCCATTGAAGAGTTAAATGCCTATTTAAAAGGCGAATATATGGCTATTGATAGCTATAAAAAATATATTAACAAGGCCACTGATCCTGCTGTTAAAGCAGACTTAGAGGAAATTTTGCAAGATCATACTAGGCATGCCCAAATGATTTCAGATAGAATAAGACAATTAGGAGGAGAACCAGCTGAGTCCGTGGACTTAAAGGGTAAGATGGGGCAGCTTATGAATTCAATAAAAAATATGACGGATAAAAGCGATAGAGAAATATGCGAAGAAGCCTGCTACTGGGAAGAGCAAGGTAGTAAAATGGGTATGGAGATAGTTAAAGGCGATTTAGACCCAACAAGCTGTGCCTTGATAAGAGATATATATTCCAAGGATATGGAACATATAGATAAGCTAAAAAGGCATATTAATTAAAAAGCACTAAGGCGCTTTTAGAAGTCAGAGGTGGGATGTGGTAGGTCAATATTAACATATGGCACCTGTTATTAAATGACCGGCCTACTATCACCCTCTCTTTTAAAAAGGATCTTTGTTTCCACTAGTCTTTTTATTTCTATGTTTAAGTACTGTTGCACAAAAAAAGTTTTAATGTTGTGCAGCAGTTTTTTAGCAAGTCCTCCTATAACTTGTCCTATTCTCCTCCCTTATTTATCAACTGTGTTTTGAAACAAAGCAACATAGATTAAAATTAGATTAATATAAGATTAATAGTCCCTTAAATTCCTTGACTGTAGCCTAGGTAATTGTGCTATACTTAGTCTATGCTAAGGTTTAGTTTACTTATTGTATATATTAAGTTTTTTGCAAAAGTAGAGCGAGGAGTTGTACAAGTTATCATGTTCGGTTATGTTATGCCCTGTAAAATGGAGCTAAAGGTTAGAGACTATGAAAAATTCAAAGCATATTACTGCGGCCTTTGTCACACTATAAAGGACCAATATGGCAATATACCAAGAGTCACATTGAATTATGATATGACCTTTCTTGCTATATTATTAGATTCATTGAATGAAAATCCCTTAGCATCAAAGCAAATAATCTGTACCCTTCACCCTTTATCAAAGAAGCTAATTATAATTGACAACGAACCTTTGAAGTACGCGGCACAATGTAATATAGTATTGACCTATTACAAGCTTATTGATAATATTAATGATGATAATTCCTTGAAAAGCAAACTTGCTGTAAAAGTGTTAAAAAAGCATATTAAGGACAATGCCTTAAATAACTATATTAAGGATTCTTTAAACAAACTTTATAAAATGGAAAAGGAAGCATATAATTACAATATTGATGAGATTTCTCACTGCTTTGCAGATTTAACCGCATATATAATATCTGATTATGTAAAAAATAATGATGAACTTAAAGAAAAACTTTATTGGTTAGGTTATAATTTAGGTAAGTGGATATACATTATAGATGCCTGGGATGATTTAGAAAAGGATATGCAGAATAAAAAGTTTAACTTAATCAATGCCTTATATAATAAGGATAATCTATCATTCCAAGAGCTAACTAGAAAGGTTAAAGAGAACATTGATTTTATTCTAACTAGCTGTGCATACTCATGTTTTACTTCTCTAAAAAACCTTCCTATAAAAAAGAATCAGGAACTTTTATATAATATTTTAGAATTGGGGCTATTGGAAAAAATGGATACAGTTTTTAAAAGGAGTGAATTTGTAAATGGCCAATCCTTATGAGATACTGGGGGTTCGTGAAGGCGCCTCCAAGGAGGAAATAAAAAAAGCCTACAGAGAGTTAGCAAAAAAATACCATCCTGATCAATACGGCGCTAACCCTTTAAAAGATCTTGCTGAAGAAAAGATGAGAGAAATTAATGAAGCTTATGAATATTTAATGAGAAACTCTTCCGATAGCAGCTCAAGCTCTTCCTTTACTAGTAGCAATAACTATAATAATACTAATAATTATAGAAATACTAACAGTTATGGAAGTCCAAATGTATACAACTCAGTAAGGTCAGATATACAAAGAGGAAATTACAGTGCAGCGGAAACCGCATTAAACTCTATGGCCACAAGAGATGCAGAATGGTACTATTTAATGGGAATGGTTCACATGAGAAAGGGCTGGTATGATAGTGCAAGAAACTATGTTACTACAGCTTATAACATGAGCCCCACTAATCCAGAATATAGAGATGCCTATAATACAATGAATAGAAACAATAATAATTATAGAAATAATTATTATGGTAGAACCTTTAGAGACGATGAATGTGATTTTTGTTTAAAGCTTTGGTGTCTTGATAGTCTTTGCGAATGTGCTGGTGGCGATTTAATCGGATGTTGTTAATGTTGGGGGTGATTAGGTGAATAAAACTACTAATATTGCTAAAGGGGGACTATCCTTAGCTCTAATTATTATATTAGTATATATAGCTAGCTTAGCTCCAAGTAGTAAGCTTACAATTTTAACTATTTCCTCGGCAGTTATTCCCTACTCCATCATTACTACTAATGCTAAGAACAGTTTAATCGTTTATGTCGCCGCTTCCATACTTTCATTAATATTAATTGGACCTAAAGCGGAGACTATAGCCTACGTAATATTTTTCGGGCTTTATGGCTTTTTGAAATATTTTATAGAAAAATTAAATAAGGCCGTATTTGAAATCATATTAAAGCTTGCTTATTTCAATGCATCATTATTTATACTTTACACTTTTTATTCAAAGCTATTTACTGCTTCAATACCTGAAGGATTTCCAATATACCTTTTGGTAATAGGAGCTCAAGTAGTTTTCTTTGTATATGATTATGCTTTGTCAATAATAATACACTACATAAGAAAAAGATTCGTAAAATAAACAGGGCTTTTCTCAGCTTATGAGAAAGGCCTTAAAATTTATCAAAGAGGTGTAATTTATGATATATGCCTGCGCATATCTAATAATAATTAATATTATTGCCCTAATCATAATGTACAAGGATAAGAAATATGCCCAAAAACACAAATGGCGTATCAAGGAATCTACCATGTTTCTTATAGCTCTCCTATTTGGTAGCCTTGGAGTGCTCCTAGGTATGAAGGCCTTCAGACACAAAACAAAACATTGGAAATTCCTTGTATTTATCCCTCTTATATTTATCCTACAGGTTATAATAATCCTCTACTATTGCTTAAACTATCTTAGATAAGTAATTATGAAAGGATGATTAGTATGCTTCGAATAGGTGTAATTGGTCAATCTGGTGAAATCCCCCAAGCTATGAAAGATATTGCCTATGAGATTGGTAAGGAGATTGCCTTAAAGGGAGCCCTCCTTATGACTGGCGGTACTAGCGGAGTAATGGAGTATAGTTCCAAAGGCGCCAAGGAGGCTGGCGGATTGGTTGTAGGCTTCCTGGCTGGCGATTCTTTAGACAGAGCAAATGACTATATAGACATTCCTATTACTACTGGCTTACCCTTCGATTTTCGTAGTTCCGTATTAATACATTCTTCTGACGCCGTTATAGTTATAGGTGGTTGTAACGGTACCCTAGGCGAGCTCTCCTGTGCTTATTTAAACAACAAGCCTATTATTGTCCTAGAAGGCTCTGGCGGCTTATCTTCAAAAATAAAAGCCTTTGCCTATGAAGGTTGTTATATAGACGAAAGGAAAAATATTAAGATAGACTTCTGCCAGGATGCAAAAGCCGCCGTTGAGACTGCTATAAACCGTTGTAAAAAAGGTGTTAGAAAAAAAGAAACTATCTCTAGAAAAAATCCAGAACAACCAGATTTGATATAACAAAAAGTATAAAGGGACAATTAAAAAATTGTCCCTTTTAACAATCCATTTTATAGTTACCTAATATTTTAAAAGCTATACTATTGTCCTTAATGTTCTGCAAAGCTTTTTTTACCTTTTCATCCTTTAAGTTTCCTTCAAAATCAATATAGAAAGAATATTCCCAAGGAGTATTGGCTATAGGTCTGGATTCTATTTTCATCATATTTAAATTATTTTCATATATGATTTTAATTACATTGTATAAGGAGCCTACCTTATGCGGAAGTTTTAATATAATGCTTAGCTTATCAGCCTCATCATTTTCTTCCAAGGTATTACTTATTACAATGAACCTGGTGTAATTTTCTTGATTGGTATTAATATTTGCCTTAATTACCTTTAGGCCATATAATTTAGCTGCTTTTTCGCTGCCTACTGCAGCCTTAGTCTTTGTAGCAGACTCCTTTACATATTGAGCGCTTTTAGCTGTATTATAGTAATTGTATAGCTTCCAGTGGCTATGAGCCTGTAAAAAATCCTTGCTCTGCTGGAGGCCTTGAGGGTGAGAATATACCTCTTGTATATCATCCAAGGTGGCACCCTCAATTCCAAGAAGGCACTGGTTTATTCTCATGCACTTCTCCTTTACAATGAAGACCTTATATTTGTTTAGCAAATCCATAACATCGGAAATGCCGCCAGTGGAAGAATTCTCTATAGGAACTACCCCATATTTAATTTTACCTTCCTCCAATAGCTTAAAAACTCCTTCAAAGGATTCAATGTTTACCTCATTGTAGCCTTCGCCAAAAATACTTAGCATAGCTTCATGAGAATAGGATCCAGGTACCCCAAAATAGCCAATATTAGTGCTCTTATCTATTATTTCTAAATTCATTTCCTACCTCAACAAGGCTTCAACCACAAGATCGCCCATAGCCTCACAGCCTACAGCAGTCATTCCCTCAGACATGATATCCAAGGTTCTATAGCCCTTATCCAATACTTTGTTAATAGCCTTTTCTATATCATCTGCTGCCTCATACATATTGAAGGAGTATCTAAGCATCATGGCAACACTCATAATAGTAGCTAATGGATTAGCCTTATCTTGACCAGCTATATCTGGTGCTGAACCATGGATTGGCTCGTATAAGCCTATATTTCCATCACCTAAGGAAGCAGATGGAAGCATTCCTAAGGATCCTGTAATCATGGAAGCTTCATCACTTAATATATCACCAAACATATTCTCAGTTAAGATAACACTGAACTGTGTTGGTTTTCTAATTAATTGCATAGCTGCATTATCTACATACATAAAGTTTAGTTCTACATCTGGGTACTGCTTAGCGATTTCAGTAACAACTTCTCTCCATAGTCTAGAGCTTTCTAGTACATTAGCCTTATCAACTAAAGTTAATTTCTTATCTCTTTTTCTAGCTATATTAAAGGCCATATGGGTTATTCTTGAAATTTCAGCAGTAGTATATACTTGAGTATCCCATGCCTTGTAGGTACCATCCTCTAGCTGAACCCTTTTCTTTTCACCAAAGTAAGAGCCTCCAATAAGCTCTCTTATGATTAGGATGTCTAAACCATCCTTAAGAGCTTCCTCCTTTAAGGTAGAAGCGGATTTTAACTGAGGAAATACTATTGCAGGTCTTAAATTAGCATAAACACCTAATGCCTTTCTAATACCTAAAAGCCCTGATTCTGGTCTTAAATGGCCTGGCAAGGTGTCCCACTTTTCTCCCCCAACAGCACCTAAAAGAACAGCATCGCTAGTCTTACAAATCTTTACTGTTTCCTCTGGCAATGGCACTCCAGTTTTATCAATGGCAATGCCACCCATAAGTACTTCTTCTCTTTCAAATTTTACATGATACTTTTCTTCAATGGCATCCAAAACCTTTGTAGCCTGTTTAATAACCTCAACACCTATTCCATCTCCTGGTATTAATGCTATTTTCATTATTTGTTCCCCCTTTTTAATTTTTCTTGGTTTAAAAAGTATTCAAGAGAATCTACTAAAGCCACCCAGCTAGCCTCGATTATATTTGTTGAAACACCAACGGTACCCCAGGTATTTTCACCATCGGTGGATTCTATATGAACTCTAACCTTTGCTGCTGTAGCTTCAGCAGTATCTAAAACTCTTACCTTGTAATCTGTAAGCCTCATTTTATTTAACTCGGGATAGAATACTTTTAATGACTTTCTTAGCGCTCGGTCCATAGCATTAACTGGGCCGTCCCCTTCCGCTGCAGTTAATTCCTCTACCCCGTCAACTTCAACCTTAATAACAGCATAGGCACTGTTTGCCTGATGCCACTTGTCCTCACAGTAAACCCTAAAGTCCTTTACCTTGAAAAACTCTTCCTTCATACCTAGCATTCTTCTAACCATAAGCTCAAAGGAGGAATCTGCCCCTTCAAACTGATATCCTTCATATTCTAGCTGCTTTAGCTTATCAATAATACCTTGAGCCTCAGCAGAATCCTTGGTTATCCAAGGTGCTACATTTTGAATCTTTTTAACCACAGTGCTTTTTCCACTAACCTCAGACATAAGTATCCTTCTGCTATTACCCACTAGCTCTGGCTTTATATGCTCAAAGGTTTCTGGGTATTTAAGCACAGCATCAATATGCATACCACCTTTGTGGGCAAAGGCACTGTTCCCTACATAAGGAGCCTTAGGATTGTGAGCCATGTTTGCAATCTCACTAACATATCTTGATACACTGGTTATATCACTGATTTTATCCTCACATTTAAATTCCAGCTGCAATTTTAATTTTAAAGTTGGTATTATACTAATTAGGTCTGCATTACCACATCTTTCACCGTAGCCGTTAACGGTTCCTTGAACCATGGTGGCGCCGCTTATTACTGCCTCCAGTGAATTAGCAACAGCTAATCCCATATCGTTATGACAATGTATACCTACTTTTCCGCCTATCTTTTCCTCAACTATTTTCACAATTCTGTTAATTTCACTTGTTAAAGAGCCACCGTTAGTATCACATAATACTAACCAATCAGCTCCAGCATCCTTAGCAGTTTTTAAGGTTGCAAGAGCATATTCCTCGTTAGCTTTAAAGCCGTCAAAGAAATGCTCAGCATCATAAATAACTTCCTTATTGCCGGATTTCAAATAAGAAATAGTGTCCCGAATCATATTCAAATTTTCATCCAAGGTTGTTTTCAGCACCTCTGAAACATGCATATCCCAGCTCTTACCGAATACAGCCACAGCCTCTGTTCCTGCATTCATCAAGGCTTTAAGATTGATATCTTCCTCTGCTTTTACAAAAGGCTTTCTAGTGCTTCCAAAGGCCACCATCTTTGAATTTTTTAATTGAATGCTTTTAGCCTGCTGAAAGAACTCAACATCCTTTGGATTAGATGTAGGATTACCAGCCTCTATATAATCTACCCCAAAATCATCTAGTATCCTACATATTTTTATCTTATCTTGGAGTGTGAAGGATATACCTTCAGCCTGTGCACCATCTCTTAAAGTAGTGTCGTAGATAAAAACTTTTGCCCCATTTTGCAAGAATATTCACCCCTTTTTAATTATGACTAAATATGTATAAAATTAATAGAAAAAAAAGAGTATAGTTCGCCACCATGGGGCGAAGTATACTCGCGGTACCACCCAAATTTTTACTCAAAAATTTTAACGGTTTTCACCGGCACAGCCTACTATTGCACAATTTAGACAATTTCAGCCTGCAGTTCAAAGGTGATTTTCATATTCACTATCTTTATGGGCTTTCACCTTCCCCCACTCTCTGTCAAAGAATCATGAATACTACTCTTCCTTCTCAATACCTTTTCAGATGTTGTCTATTAATTTAGCATAATTATAGTTAACTGTCAATATATAGGTCTAAATATTTATGCATTATTCTTTAATTAATATGCAGCTAAATATTGACACTTTCTTTTCTTAACATTATAATTTAGAAAATACTTAATTTAGTCCGTTTCAACTATAAGGAGGGGGTTCTA
>DGDR01000021.1 GCA_002385545.1 Clostridium sp. UBA3947 | reverse complement strand
GGCATGGGGAGATATTGGACAGCTGCACAGGCGCAAGTAAGAATAGAGCAATTACTTAGAGTACCTCGAATCAGCTCTGTATCCACTCAAGATATAGCTATTGTGAATGGTCAGCAATACAAAATAGTGCAAATACAATATCCACCGGGAATAGAGCCTTCATGTATGGATTTATCATTAGAGAGGTTGGAGGTGGAATATGAAACTAACTGATTTAAGAGATTTATTATTAACCGTTTTTTCTTCGTTAGGAGTTCCAGTATTCCACTATTACGCAACCAAGCAAAGTGAGAAATATATTGTTTGGGCCGAAGATGGAGAAGCGGATTCCACTAGCGGAGATAATAAAAAAATAGATCAAGTGCTTCAGGGCACAATAGATTATTTTACCAAGACAGAGTTTGATCCAAACTTTCAGGTAATCCAAGAAAAGCTCAATTCTGCTGAAATTAGCTGGAGATTGAATTCCATACAATATGAAGAAGATACAGGCTATATACATTATGAATGGGTTTGGGAGTTGATTTAATGGCGAAAATGACTATAAAAGGCATTGATGAACTGGCCTTGAAAATATCCAAGCTAGGAGAAAAGTCCACTGAAATAGCTAAAGATGTGGTTATGGCTGGAGCTCAGCCAGTGGCAGATGAAATCAGAAAAGGACTAGAAAAGAATTTAATAGGTTCTAAGTACACAGAAGGAGATTTGCTAAATAGCTTAGGAATTGCTCCACCCGGTGTTGACCGTAACGGAAATGTAAATACGAAGATAGGATTTGATGGCTATGACAGTAAGGGAGTGCCTAATCCGTTAAAAGCTAGAGTGATGGAAAGCGGCAGCAGTAAGCAAAAGAAAAGACCGTTTGTAAGACCAGCGATAAATAGAAGCAAGAAAAAAGCATTAGAAGAAATGCAGAAAAAGTATGACGAAGAACTTAAAAAGTTATTTGATTAGGAGGGATATAAATGGCTAAGATAGGTTTAAAATACCCTGTTTATAAAAGTAAGAATAAAAGTGGGGTTATCGGTAAAGCAATTCAAGCTGACATTTCAATATCTGTTAATGAAGCTTATCTATATGCTGATGATGGAGTGGCTGAGAGCGATAAAAGTTTTCAGAGTGGTACAATTACACTTGGAATAGATGATCTTTCTGATGAAATACAAGTTGAATTTTTAGGACATACACAAGATGAAGGAACAGGTGAAATCACTGCTAAAGGAAATGATGAAAATCCTTATGTTGGGATAGGGTTTTATGGAGTAAAAAAAGTTGGCGGTGTAAGAAAATATAGGGCTATCTGGTTGCCTAAAGTTCAATTTGCTGAACCGGAGGACACTAATGCAACAAAAGGTGAGAGTGTTGAATTTAACACTCCAAGCCTAGAAGGTACTATAATGTTAGATGAAGATGGAAACTGGAAGATGGAAAACACTTTCGATTCAGAAGCAGAAGCTAAAGCATACTTGGAAGCTAAAGCAGGAATAACTACAGATTAAAAAAATGAAGAAGAAAATCAAAGGTAGAGAGTGGCTTATCCACTCTCTTTTTTATAAATTAAGGAGGGAATTCTATGTTGAATGATATTAAACATATAACAATAGATAATAAAGAGTATCCATTAGCTTTCACGTTAAACGTTATGGAAAGTGTACAAGAGAAGTACGGAAGCATAGAAAAATGGGCTGATAAATTAGAACCTAAAGCATATAAGAATAAGGAAACTGGAGAAATGATTACACCAGAACCAAACATTAAGGATCTAATTTGGACTTTCAAGGAATTTATAAACGAGGGCATAGATATAGAAAACGAAGAAAAAGGCGAAAACAGAGAAATGCTAACTCATAAGCAGGTTGGAAGGTTACTTACAAAAGCAGGGGTAAACAATGTAACAGGAATGTTAATGAATTTAGCAGTAGAATCAACTAATACTGGTGAGGAAAAAAACTAGAAGACCACGCAGAATCTAGCGATAAAGGAATAGATTTTGCGTGGCTGCTTTATATCGGTATGAATAAACTTGGCTTTACTGAAAAGCAAGTTGGACATATGACATTAAAAAAATGGAGTTTATTATATAAAGCTTATAAAGATAATTTTGACATGGAATTAACTATGAAAATCAAAGGTTTAAGATACTCAGACATTAACAAAGAAATAACCATAGATGATGTAATCCCAATGTGAAAGGGGTGATATATATGGCTTATGATATTGGTCCTAAGATAGGTATTGAAGGAGAAAAGCAGTTTCGCCAAGCAATACAACAGATTAATACTAATTTACGTACTCTTTCCACTGAAATGATGGTTGTAACAAGTATGTATGATAAGAATGACAAAAGCACAGAGGCATTAACGGAAAAAAATAAAGTGCTTAATAAGCAAATAGAAGAACAGAAAAAGAAGCTTGATGAGTTAAAAAAAGGACTTGAAATATCAAAAGAGAAGTATGGCGAAAATGATAAGGTGACACAAGGATGGCAGCAGGCAGTTAATAAAGCGACTGCTGAGCTTAATAATATGGAACGAGAACTAGAGGAAAACAATAAAGCTCTAAAGGAAAATGAAACAGCATCCGACAATTCAAAAGAAGGTTTAGAAGAATTAGGAGAATCTGCTGATAAAAGTGGCGGGAAGTTCGAAAAGCTCGGAGGAATACTCAAGGCTTCGGCTGCTGCTATGGGTGCTGTTGCTGTAGCAGCTGGTGCAGCAGCTATCAAATTAGGCAAAGAGGTTATTAATCAGTTTGCAGAACTAGAACAGAATTTAGGTGGTTCAGAGGCTGTATTTGGTAAATACGCAGAACGAATACAAAAAACAGGAGAAGAAGCTTATAAGAACTTAGGTGTCTCTCAAAGTGAATATTTAGCTATTGCTAATAAAATGGGTGCATTATTTCAAGGCTCTGGAATAGAACAGGCAAAAAGTCTTGAACTCACAGAAAAAGCAATGCAGAGAGCAGCTGATATGGCATCTGTAATGGGTATCGATATGCAAGTAGCATTAGATTCAGTGGCCGGAGCTGCTAAAGGTAATTTTACGATGATGGATAACCTTGGTGTGGCCATGAACGCAACTACAATCGAGGCTTATGCACTTTCAAAGGGTTTAAAATTTACATGGAATACTGCAACACAAGCAGAAAAGGCAGAAGTTGCAATGCAAATGTTTTTTGAAAAAACGGAACAATATGCAGGTAACTTTGCGAGGGAATCAACAGAAACTATAAGTGGATCTATAGGCCTGTTTAAGGCAGCAATACAATCTTTTGTGGGCGGCTTAGGAAATGCAAACGCAGATATGAAAAACTTAACGCAAAATTTAATAGATGCTTTTCAAGCGGTAGTAAAAAATGTAGTGCCTATCATTAAGAATTTGACATCAGCAATTCCGCAGGCGGTTGGAGCAATTCTTCCGGCACTTGGAGAACTTTTGCCAGATCTTTTAACTATAGCGACCGATTTATTTCAACAAGTGTTGAATACAGTAATGTCCATGTTACCAGAACTTATACCTGTAGCGGTACAAGCGCTTATGACAATTACTGATACATTAGTAGAAAATTTACCATTGCTTATAAATAGCGCAATAACTCTAATTTTAACACTTGCTAACGGGATAGCGCAGGCTTTACCTAATTTAGTGCCAACAATAGTAGATACAATGATTACTATTGTAGAAACATTAATAGATAATATAGATATGTTAATCGATGCAGCTATTGCGATAATCATGGGTTTAGCAGAAGGAATAATTAATGCTTTACCACGCCTATTAGATAAAGTTCCAGTTATAATAGATAAATTAGTTATTGCTATAACTAACAATTTACCTAAAATAATAGAAATGGGAATTAAATTAACTATTAAATTAGCAGAAGGATTAATAAAAGCTATTCCTAATCTTTTAGCGGCAATCCCTCAAATCATGATATCTATTATTAAAGGATTTGCCAACTATTATGGCAACATGGCTGATGTAGGTGCAAATTTAATAGAAGGATTATGGAATGGAATTAAGAATGTAAAGGATTGGATAATAAACAAAATAAAAGGTTTTGGTAACGTAGTTATAAAGAGCATTAAGGGTATATTTGGAATACATTCTCCTTCTAGAGTTATGCGAGATGAAGTTGGTAAAAATCTTGCATTGGGTATCGGAGAAGGTTTTACATCTCAAATGAAGAAAGTAACCTCAGATATGAATGATGTTTTACCTACTCGCTTTGACGTGGATTCTACAATAAACGGAACACTTGATAATGCATTAACTGGTGTGCAAGGTATAAATGGAACCACAGAATTTGTATTCAATTTATCTATACCGCTAGATGGCAAGGAATTAGTAAGAAGGACAATAAGATTTACTAGCGAAGAACTTGCTAAATTAAATCGTAATAGTAAACTAGCACTAGGAGGTGTTTTATAGGCTTATGTTTTATGTAATATTTAACGGAGAATCTAGCGAAAATTTAGGTCTAAAAATAGAACATAGGCCTATTATACCAGTTCCAGAACAAGAAATTGAATATATAGAGGTAGAAGGAAGGGATGGAAGTCTAACCATGAAAAAAGGTTATAAGGACATTACCATTCCTATTGAATTTGGTGCAAAACACAGTAATCTACCGCAATTAATGAGGAATATAAGAGTTTGGCTGCTTGGATATACAAATAATGAATTAATCTTTAGTGATGATCTAGATTATTTTTACAAAGTAAAGGTTGTAAAATGCGGAAATATAGAAAGGGAACTAAGAAAAATTGGGAAGTTTACAGTGGAATTTGTTTGTGAGCCATTTCAATACATGAAGAATGGTAAAGATACTATAACATTAACTGCTCCAGACACAATACACAATTTAGGTAACAGATACTCTGAACCTATTATAAAAGTATATGGCAATGATGATGTAGTATTATGGGTAGGTAATATAGGAGTAGCAATTACAGATATAGATGAGTATATAGAGATTAATACTGTACTAAAAGATGTGTATAAAGGTACCATTCTTCAAACTAATAAAATGCAAGGTAAATTTCCTATTTTGGAACCTGGAGAAATTAATATAGACTGGACAGGAAATATTACAAAGGTTGAAATTACACCTAATTGGAGGTGCTTATAGTGAAAAAAATTAATTTTATAAAAAAAGTTACACCACTTAGTGCTGATACATTTAATCAAATGCAGAATAATATTGAAGAAGAATTTAGTAAAGTTAATTCGCAATTGGCACAACAAGAAGTAAATGAAAAAT
>DGDR01000142.1 GCA_002385545.1 Clostridium sp. UBA3947 | reverse complement strand
TATATTAAAGCCTTCACCTTCAACTAATGCTTTCATATATCTGGTTAAGCTACAAGAGTCAGCCTTAAAAAAAGGACTTATTAGCTTTTGAGAGAAACAAACCTACTTATTTGGAATCAAGCCGTGTTCTAGAAAAATAGTATCCCTGTAGGCTTAAGAACTCTATAAAATTCTGCAAGAGCACTTTTAATATCTGGAATTTGATAGTTTTTTACTTCTGCTGATATCTGTTATCTTTAAGAGTCTTAATTTTAAATATGTCCTTCAATCTGTTCCTTATCAGAGCTCTTCTAGCTTTAGAAATAGTTAAAGGCAAGCTATCTATATGAAACCCATCCTTTTCTTTTAAAATTTCCATCAAATGTCCTATACGTGGCAATCGTAAATTAACACTTCTGATTCTGTCTATATCTTGAAATATTTCTTCTGGTGTACCATGAGCAACTATTTCCCCCTCATTCATTACAAATACCTTATCACAGTAAATAGGAACCATATCTATATCATGAGTAGATATTATAATTGACACAGCAAGCTCCTGCTGTATCTCTTTTAAAAAGGTCATTATTTCACTAACTCCCTTGGGATCTAAACCTGCTGTAGGTTCATCCAAGATAAGCACTTTAGGTTCCATAGCTAATACTCCAGCAATAGCAACCCGCTTTTTTTGACCAAAGCTCAATGAATGAGTTGGTTTATCTTTTATATTAACAATACCAGTTCTATTGATTGCTTCATTTACTCTTCTTCTTACTTCTTCCTCAGGAAGCTTTAGATTCATAAGCCCAAAGGACACGTCCTGATACACACTAGCTGAAAAAAGCTGATTATCAGGATCTTGAAATACAATCCCAATGGATTTTCTCAATTCAATGAGCCCTTTTCTAGAATAGTCTATAGGTTTACCCTCAAAGACAATTTGGCCTTTGGAAGGTTTAAGTATACCATTAAGAGTATGAAATAATGTGGATTTACCAGCTCCGTTACCACCCAGAATTGCCGTTATCTCCCCAGGCTTAATCTTCATATTCACATCCCGTAAAGCTCTAGTTCCATCGGGGTATGTAAAGCTAAGGGAATGAACCTCTAAAATATACTCCTTCATAAACTAGGCCACCTCCCTTTGGTAATTAAAGCTATTATTAATAATAAAATATTAATTAGTGCGGTATAAAAATAAAGCTTTTTACCCCTTTTATATTCTTGCTGTAAAACATTAATTTCCCCATCATAGCCTCTAGATTCTAAGGCTATATAAAGCTCATTTGCTCTTTTATAGGAACGAATAAATAAATTTGATATGAGAGTTCCTAGGGATCGATAAGCAGTAGATAAATCAATATATCCTAGTCTTGAATTTTGTGCTCTAAACATATTTTCTGCTGTCTCCATAATTACAAATATAAACCTATAAATAAGCCCTGTAATTTCTATTATTAGTTTAGGCACCTTAAGCTTTTTAAGGGCTGCTAAAAAATCAATTATCGGTGTGCTTAATGAAAGAAAATATAAACAAGAAACAGATGCCATAACCTTAAAAAATAGAAGTAGAACTTTCAAAGCTCCAGTTTTAGAACAGCCTATAAAAGAACTTCCTATCCTAAAATAACATAAAAAGTTTTCTGGATTGTGGGATATATTTATTACAAGGGTTATTACACTTATAAACAGGAAGGTCATAGGTATAAGCAGCAATTTAAAGTAATATTTTATAGGAATACCACCGTAATATACGGTGGCATAAATCATAATAGAGAAAATTATAATGGATATTACTATATTGTCTGCCCATAATCCAACTGCTAAGGTTAACAATGAAAATATTAATTTTTGTAGTGGTTCTATATATCTAAGCTTGGAATTATAAGCGTATCTATCGATGCTAATCATTTTTTCCAACATTTACTTTACGACTTTTATAAGAGCCTATACCATACCCAATTATTCCTGCACCAAGGGCAGCTTGTACTGCAAAAAGCAAGCTTTCTATTTCACCGCTAGCTGGTTTAAAAATTGGAGAAAACCATGGTTCATACTCTGGATTTATATCTCTTATTGCTTCCTGTGCTACCACGTCAGCACCTTCAAATTCAGACCCCTTAGCAATGTAAAGAGGGATTATAGCTAAAAGAATTACTAGTAATATCAATATAATATTTGCTTTTAAGCCCTTTTTATTTTTATTCTTTACTACTGAGCTTTCCATAAAACTACCCCTCACTTGTCAATAAATTTAAATCCTTTAACTCCTCTTTACTATAAGAAGCAAGTACATTAAAAATTACAACAGTAAGAATACCTTCGCTAATTGCTAAAGGTATTTGGGTTACTGCAAATATACCCATAAACCTGTATAAAGAGGCTACAACTCCTCCTACTTCTGATGGAAAGGCTAAAGAAAGCTGTATTGAAGTTACCATGTAACTAGTAAGATCACCTAGGGTAGCTGCTAGAAAAATTGCTAGCCATCGAGGTCCTTTTAACCTTTGAACTAACTTATAAATTCCGTAGGCTACAAAGGGCCCTACTACTGCCATGGAAAAAGCATTTGCCCCCAATGTTGTCAGTCCCCCATGAGCCAGTAGTAATGACTGAAATAAAAGGACTATTACCCCGAAAACAGTCATAGCTGTGGGGCCAAACAGTATAGCACCAAAGGCTAGCCCTGTAGGATGGGAGCAGCTCCCTGTTACTGAAGGAATTTTAAGCGCTGAAAGCACAAAAGCAAAGGCTCCTGCCATTGCAAGTAAGATTTTCAATCGTGGTTTTTCATCAATTGTCTTTTTTATCGAGAAAAAGCCCAAAAGGACAAAAGGAATAGTAATTGCTCCCCAAGCAATACACCATCCTGGCTGTAGGAACCCTTCCATTATATGCATTGCCGAAACTTTTATAGGCATAAAAAGAAACATCAGTCCAAGTCCAACAGCCACTTGCATTTTCTTTGACATTTAACCCCCTCCTCAATATAAAAAAATTCTCTCAACTTTAAGTCAAGAGTATTTTTTAATAATAAAATAACATTAAACATATGATGTAATATTTAGGTTTATTTTCTTTTTATAGAAATATAGTAGTGATAGTATAACATTGATTTTATTAATATTCAAATATAATTTTATATTTTTCTAAGGATTTTACTATAGGTATCTTTCTTCTTTTGTACTATCACAAGTTCCCCTTCTTCTGCCATCTTATTAATTCACTTACATGAAGATAGTTCTTTTTGTAAACTAAGAAACTTATTGAACCTTCCAGAATATATTTCTCCCCAACTTGTACAGAATTAAATATTTTTTCCATACCTTATCAAATTCTAGGCTATTTTCGTCCTCTATTCCATTTTGCATGTACCTATCCAAAATAAGATTTTTTCTATATTCACTATCAACTGGTGCATATTAATATATCAATTTTTCTTATTTTTATATTGCTCCATATAGTTTGCCACCATCAGATAAGCTAAATATAAGAGAATAGTAAGCAACCATATTGCATATA
The DNA here is from genome assembly GCA_002385545.1 of Clostridium sp. UBA3947. Classification (GTDB taxonomy): domain Bacteria; phylum Bacillota; class Clostridia; order Clostridiales; family Clostridiaceae; genus Clostridium_AU. The sequence continues at coordinate 17,846 of DGDR01000142.1, read as the reverse complement.
AACTTTTCATAACATTGAAAATCTTCTTTGTAAATACTGTAACAATTAAATGTGCTAGTAAATAGGATACTGGCAATAAGAAAACTTTTAATGTTTTATTAAGGAGCTTACTATTATCACGATTTATAAACATAATTACCCCACATATAATTGCAAGTACTAGAGCAAAAAAGGCATAATAATTTTGAGCTAGTCTTGGTTGTGTACTAACAACGCCTTCGTGAGCAGTTTCACCATAAATCAATTTATCTTCATTTCCATAGGCCTGATAGAAGTACACAGCCACAACCCTTTCACCATCTGGGTTTAAGATTATATTATCTTTGCTGGATTTCTTAATAAGTCTATGCCATATGCTATTCCAGGTAGTAATGTAATATTCATAACCAGTGCCATCTTCTGTTGGTACCTTTTCAATATCATATCCATAAACATTGTCATTAAAATTAACCATTAGCAAACCATTTTCGATTTCATTTATTCTAATACTTCCATCTCCATAGTAATGATACTCTGGCGCCGTTAAGTAGAGCATGGTTATAACAAATATTATAATGGAAATCAAAGCTGAAAATATCCCTATCTGAATTTTCTTTTTCCGCAAACCTGCTTTTATTTTTAATAATGGAGAACTATCGCTATTTGCAGGTATTGGAGTACTGCTTTGCATATCTTTAAGTAACGCCTTACATTCCTGACATTGCTCAAGATGCTCCTTAACTATAGAAACCGAATCATCACTAAGCATATTTTCTACATAAAGAGGTAAAAGATCTTTAATAACATCACAGGTAATCTTCATTTATAATCCCTCATTTCCTTAATAATCTTATTTCTAGCTCTATGAAAAGTGACACAAGCCCAATTCTCAGTTTTACCAAATAGGCTGCCAATCTGTTTAAAACTCAATTCTCCAAAAACTCGTAAAGAAAAAACTTCCTTATAAGGTTCAGATAAATTATGTATAATTTCATGAATTTTCATAGATTCTTCTGTTGAAAGCATAGATTTTTCTATTTCAAAATCATCCTTCTTTTCAGCTACTGAATCTAACTCCACCAAATCCTTGTTCTTTCTCATATACGAGTAATATGAGTTTTTTGCAATTTGAAATAACCAAATCTTGATGTCACATTTTCCTTTAAAGCTTTCTATAGATTTAATGACTTTCATAAAGGTTTCAGAAGTTAAATCTTCTGCAAGATGCTTGTCCTTTGATAAACCATATACGAATAAATAAACATCCTTAAAATAGTTATTATAAATCTCTTCAAGCTCAGCCACTTTTTCACCTCCTATTAATAAGACGCAGATGGATTAATAATCTTACAACAATTATAAGTAATTTTAAAAATTTATGAAAGGCAAATCCATTCTTGTGTAACAGGCCCTATAAATTCAGTTAATAATAAACTTATAAATTATCATCTAAACCTGTTATTTTGGTAATAAGTTCCTCTGCCGCCGCTCTTATATCAGGCTGAGAAATAATGGCTGATACAACTGCAAATCCATCAATATCAATACCTTTAAATTTATCTATTGTAGCCTTGTTGATTCCACCAATCACCACAATTGGAAGAGATACATTTTTTCTAATCTGTTTCAGCTCCTCCATAGTTGTTAGTGATGCATCGGATTTTGTGTTGGTGGTAAACATTGCTCCAACACCAAGATAATCAGCTCCATCCTTATAGGCCTTTACAGCTTCCTCTAAATTAGAGACAGATACACCAAGAATTTTATCCTCTCCTATAAGCTTTCTTGCTATTGCTACTGGCAAATCCTGTTGACCAATATGTACCCCTGCAGCATCAACAGCTAAAGCTATGTCAATTCTGTCATTAATGATTAAGGGCAACTCATATTTGTCTGTTATCTTCTTTATACCCTTAGCTATATCATAAAATTCTAAGGATGAACACTTCTTTTCTCTAAGCTGTATTAAAGTACAGCCACCTAATATAGCTTGTTCAACTGCATCCTCTAATTTTGCAGTACTCATAAGTTCCCTATCAGTCACAAGATATAGTGTATAATCAATATTTCCTTTCATGGATTTTCCCTCTTTCTATGAAAAGTGTACTATTCATCTTTGATAAAGCATCAATTATATTAATGTGGAAGCTACCAGTTCCTATGCTACCTGCGCTTTCAAATGCTAGCTCCCCAGAAATACCCATGGTAGCTATTCCAGCCACAGTTGCTGTATAATAGTCCTTAGTAGCTCCACAAAAACTAGCTACGAGAGCAGAGGTCATACAACCTGTACCAGTTACCCTAGAAAGCAGCTTATGCCCATTAGCTACTTGGGCGTATCTTATACCGTTGGTAATGATATCTATCTTTCCTGTAATTCCTACAACACAGGAATATCTATTAGCAACTAATTTACCTATTTCTAAGGCATCATACTTTTCATCAGACTTAGCCGCATCCACTCCCTTTGTAGAAGCCTCATAGCCTGCTATAAAAGAAAGTTCTGATAAATTTCCACGAATTACAGCTACTTTAACCTGCGATAGAATTTCCTCTACTGTTCTATTTCGCAATGTGGATGCTCCTGCACCTACTGGATCTAAAACTACTGGAATATTTAGTTCATTAGCCTTTCTTCCTGCCTTAATCATGGAGGCTATAGTAGTTTGATTTAAGGTCCCAATGTTAATCACTAGGGCTGAGGATATTGAAGCAATCTCCTCAACCTCTCCAATATCATCGGCCATAATAGGAGAGGCTCCTATTGCTAAAATTGCATTGGCACAATCATTAACTGTTACATAATTGGTAATATTGTGAATCAGGGGATTTCTTTCTCTAACTTCATTAAGTAAAGCTCCACAAGAATTTATCAAATTACTCATTTTAGACTTCCTCACCTTCTTTAATTCTTAATCCATTTTTATATAAATCATAAAAATGATGTGTAGGTCCATGACCCTTGCCTATATTTAAGGAATGCTCAATGGCCCCTGTAATATATTTCTTTGCCTTTGCAACCGCATCATACATATTCATTCCAAGAGCTAAATTGGATGTAATAGCAGAGGAAAAGGTACAGCCTGTCCCATGGGTATTTTTCGTATCTATTCGTTGACTTTCAAAATAATAAAATTCTTGTCCATCATAAAGAATATCTAAGGCAGCTCCAAGGGCATGACCACCTTTAACAAGAACGTTTCTGCAGCCCATATTATAAATAAGCTGCGCTGCTGCTTTCATGTCTTCTACCTTGCTTATCCTAATATTTGATATTTTTTCTGCCTCTGGAATATTAGGTGTAAGTACATCAGCATAGGGCAATACTTCCTTAATCAAAGTGTCTATTGAACTAGGATTCATTAGAGGACAACCATTTTTAGCGTACATAACTGGATCAATTACAACATTCTTAGGCTTATACTGCTCTAGCTTCTTTGCTACCGTCTTCATGGAAGCTTCTGTAGACAACATACCAATTTTAACTGCATCTACCTCGATATCCTCAAATACTGCATCAATTTGCTTTTCTATGATATCTGGAGTGATATCCTGTATATCTATTACTCTGCTTGTGTTTTCTGCCACAACTGAAACAATGACACTCATTCCATATACGCCATGGGCAGAAAATGTTTTTAAATCTGCCTGTATTCCTGCACCTCCACTACAGTCTGAGCCTGCAATACTAAGAACCTTTTTCATAAAATTCCTCCTTTATATCTATAAATTAGGGGGCTTCTCCAACGTAGAAGCCCCCTAATCATATACTTATTCCGTATGTGATTTGCTTCCCTACGCTGGTATTAACCAAACAGGTTCAAAGGGTCAGGTTTTACCTTCTCAACCACTATGGGTCCCCCCGCAAATACTAAACATATTCAATTTTATATTCATAAACCTATCTATAAGAAAGCTGCTACGTAGCTTTTAGAGGTCAAATTATAGTTTCCTATACAATAAAACAGGGCACTTCTGCCAGAGAAGCACCCTAATCATATACCTATTTCGTATGTGATTTGCTTCCCTACGCTGGTGTTAACCAACAGGTTCAAAGGGTCAGGTTTTACCTTCTCAACCACTATGGGTCCCCCCCCGCAAACATTTATTGTAAATAATTATATATGTTAGTGATAATGTAGTCAAGGTTAATGTATATATTTATGGATGTACATACGACTTTTTTCCTCTTGATCATCCCCTTGCACCATACATAAAAACTCCCACCCATATCTTTCATAAAAGTTAGTATGTTCAGTGACCAAATACAAGGTATCAATTCCTTTTGACTTCATATCCTCACAGGCAAAGTTTAGAAGCTCACCAGCTATACCTTTACAGCGATAATCTTCTTCTACATATACTGCACAGATATTTGGTGTTAAGTCTTTTCCATCATGAAAATCATTTTCTATTACTCCTAAGCCGCCTACTATTTTGTCATTATGCAAGCAAAGGTACCAAGCTGGAACAAGTGTATTGTCCTTTAGTGACTCTTCCATACTTACTTCATAAGCTTCCACTGGAATTCCCCATTTATTGTGAAACCACTGTGCTGCCATAGCTATTAATTCTGGTTTATCACTTATTGGTATAATTTTTAATTCATTCATTTATAACATCTCCTATGGTAAAAATTAAGTTGCATCTGTTTTCATAGTTGTCCACCATAGAATATCATTGCACCTGAATCTAAGCAAATACTATTATCGCCTTAATCCAAATCGTTTATTCAGGCGAATAGTTTCTATAAGAGCACAGTATTTATCTGCAAAACATACGATTAAAGCCACTTTGCTTTTTGGTATTGCAGTAATTGTTAAGGGCCACATATGACTACGTATAGCCTGTTGTTGCTTTTCAGATATACCAAAATGTTTTACTGCATTATTACATGCAATTTCAGGATGATTAAAGCCATGTAGCCTATGGGAAGGATCATCCTCATGCCAATCATAAAGGTAAAGATCGTGAAGCATTGCCACTTCTATCAGTTCCTTTTCATCCGCATTAAGACGTAGCTTTTCATTTATTAGGTAACTAATCCAGGCTACATTTTCGCAATGCTCTAAGGTGGTAGTAGTACCGTGGTGAATATACTGGCCCATCTGTTGTATTACTTCCGATTGAAAGTAATCCTTAATAAGCTCCTCAAAGCGCTTTTCACTTAGCTGCTTAGCTATTCGATTCTTTCGGTCAGTAAGTTTAAAAACACTAATTCTCTGAATTACTTTATTATAAAATGAGTTTTGATTGCTGAGAATTTGATTTACTATATCTGTCATATGATTTTGAAATCCTTCGTCTATAGCAGCAACACGCTTTTGAAAATCCGTTAGGGCTGAAATTGTTAATGTGGCGTCCATTGATAAAATAGCAACAAGCAAAAGAGCAAGAATATTTAGTATTGTTTCTGATAAAGTGCTTAGTCCTCTATCTACAATAGGTATCAGTACCTTCATTAGCAGTATTGCAGCAGCACCAAAGGCAAGGGACGAAGGAACACTTGTCCTACCATTTATATTAAGCGGGAAATCACTATAATCCCACCATCTTGCCTGAAACCATTTTTCCAGAGCCCAGGAGGTTGGATACTCTATAATCATACTAATTATAAAACCAAGTATAAATATATCCCACCATTCCATATTGGGTAAATGGCCTGTCTTCATCAAATCATATATGAAAAGACCTAGTATGGATCCACATCCATAAATAGGACAAATAGGTCCATAAAGAAAGCCTCGGTTAGCCCACTTATGATTATATATAGTGCAAAATATACTTTCCCATATCCAACCAAGAAAACTAAATAGGAAAAATGCAACAATATATCTATTCACAACAGCAACTCCCCTTCTTTTCATACTGCAATAAGACAGCAAGTATGTATTTGATAAATTCATCTTTTTTGAAAATATTTATCTCGACCATACTTTTCTATTGCTATTTGAGTGTATTTGTGAACAAAGTCCCCCTTCATCCTCGTATAACCATCGCGGTCATGTTCAAAGGGTTTCCAAAGAGAAAGCTTAAGCTCCTCATATTCCTTTGCAATCTCTGGGTGCTCCTGTAGATAGTCTCGGAAATACAACTCATCATTGTCACCATAATCTCTTAGGTGGAGATGAAAAACTCTCTCTGCATAGCCCTCAGGTGTATAACCCTTGTTAAAATCCATACGCTTCCTGCTTTGAGCCATGCAAATGTAGCCCTCATTTAGCAGCAGTTGATATATCCTTTGATGCTCGTTGACACTAGCCTCTACCAAAATATCAATAATAGGTTTTGCCCAAATTCCGCTTATAGATGTGCTTCCAATATGATGGATTTGAACATTTTTCGGTAGAAATGAGTATAAAAACTTCTCTTCTTCACTATACCAATCCTTCCAAAAATCCTTGTGCTCCGTCAGCTGAATAGGAAAGAGTCGCCAAAGCTCTTCAAGGGTCATTTCTGACAAGGATTTACTCACTCAAATACCCCCTTTTTAAATAATACAATATACTTCAAAAAATTTTCAACAAAAAATCCTGATTTTTGCTTATATTACCTTTTTTTAATCTATAAGGTAATATACATTTCGTATTGTGAAATAGGATCCCTTGTAAAACCCAAAGTTTCTACAAAGCCCATAAGGGCTATATTATTAGAAAAGCTTATTGATAGCTTCTTTAAATTTAGCTCTTTCACTACATGACCTAAAAGTCCACTGCCAATTCCCTGATTTCGTATCCTTGAATCAACCCAAAGAATATTAATACGGCCAGAGGAATGAATACTTAAAGCTCCTATCATAGCTTCTTTTTCATATACGCCATAATGGACCTGAGCTTCAAACTTACTAATATAGTCAAAATCATTTTGCCAATTGATATGAATATCTTGAATTTGGTCCCTTAAACTTTGGAAAGTATCTATATCTATTCTTTTTACTATTATCCCCTTTTGTAAGACACCTTTAATTTCAGATGGGTTATTATGTGAGTAATACACTAAATCATACACCTTCTTATAACCCTTTTTCTTGTAAAAGCCTATTGCCCTATCATTACCTACTATTACCTCCAAAAGCATCTGCTCACAATTGTTCTCTATAGCTAAATTCCTATGAAGATTAAAGAGCCTGTTACTAACATCAGTGCCTCTATAGGCTGGAGCAATACAAAAGGCTCCACATCGAAGGGTTCTTTTTCCTTCAAATACTTTAACACCACCTAAAATTAGGCCAATTGGTTCATCTTCATCATAGGCTATAACTGAATATTCTAAACTATTTCCTTCTGTACCAAAAAAATGACTCATAAATTTATCTTTAGTCATTTCAAGCTTTATAATATAATCAGAAAAGCCTATCTGAAAGGCTTTATATATATCAGCCTCATTAACCTCTGTACATCTTTTGTATGTAATCATATAAATCTCCTTTTCTTTTTCTTATTTAAACTGTATAATTTATTCTATTATGGGAACCATTATATCGTCAATTAAATTATACTCCTGCATAAGCTAAACCCACTCCATCCAATGCACTAAAAAATTAGAAGGACAGGTATAGCAAAACACCTGTCCAGCTATTTAGTATTTTTTAGGCTAATCATCTTACCTTATTATCGGTTTCATTTGCTTATAAAACTAAGCCAAAAAGGCTACTTTATTATATTCAAACCAATGTATCAATAATGAACCCTCTGCTGTTATTTCAACCTTTAATCTTGCAGTTTTTTTCCCATATAGAATATAAGTATTTAAATCAGCTTCTTCAACTTTTCTAGGACTAAAAAGTAGTTTCTTAATTAACTCCTCTGTAAAATGAGCTCTCTTTATGTCTCTCTCTGCTCTATCAGTATATAGAATTCCTTTAATTGAAGCAGCAATAATTTTATTGACAACTTCATTAGTATCCAAAATTCTCACCTCCTTTTACATTTCTTTAATCAAGTTTGCCATCTCAATAGCGGTAACCGCAGCATCATAGCCCTTATTGCCAGCCTTAGTACCAGCTCTCTCTATAGCCTGCTCTATGGAATCAGTAGTAAGAACTCCAAATATTACTGGCACTTCAGTTTCAAGAGATACATTGGCTATTCCCTTTGAAACCTCTGCGCATACATAATCAAAATGAGCTGTGGATCCTCTTATTACTGCACCAAGACAAATAACAGCATCATATTTATTTGACTTAACCATTTTTTTAGCTATCAAAGGAATTTCAAAGGCGCCTGGAACCCAAGCTATTTCAATATCCTCATCCTTAGCTCCATGTCTTTTTAAGGCGTCTATAGCTCCTGCTAAAAGCTTTCCACCTATAAACTCATTGAATCTTCCCACTATAATACCAAACCTTAAGCCTTCAGCTATTAATTTACCTTCATAGACTTTCATTTTATCCCTCCATTTTACATATACTATATATCTTTAAAATTAAGAATATGCCCCAATTTTTCCATCTTTGTTTTTAGGTAATACTCATTTTTTTCATTATACATAATTTGAAGTGGCTCCCTAGCTACAATCTCTATTCCGTAACCAGCAAGACCAGCTATTTTCTTTGGATTGTTAGTCATAAGCCTTACCTTTTTAACACCAAGATCCGCAAGAATCTGAGCGCCAATTCCATAATCTCTTAAATCTGCTGGAAAACCTAAAGCTAAGTTAGCTTCAACGGTATCCATACCTTTATCCTGTAAAGCATAAGCTTTGATTTTATTGATAAGCCCTATGCCCCTACCTTCCTGTCTCATATAAAGAAGAATCCCTCTACCTTCTTCTTCTATCCTTCTCATAGCCGCTGTAAGCTGCTGACCACAGTCGCATCTTAAGGAACCAAAGGCATCCCCTGTAAGACATTCGGAATGAACTCTTATAAGGACTGCTTCACCATCTGAAATATCACCTTTTATCAATGCTACATGGTGTTCCCCACTTATGGTATTTACATACCCTATCATTTTAAATTCTCCATATTTTGTAGGCAATTTAGCTTCTGCCACTCTTTTAATATGTGTTTCATGTCTTCTTCTATAGGCAATTAGATCTGCTATAGTAATTATCTTTAAATTATGTTTTTTAGCAAATTCCATAAGCTGTGGAACCCTAGCCATGGTTCCATCCTCATTCATAATTTCACAGATAACGCCAGCCGGGTACAAGCCTCCTAACCTAGCTAAATCTACCGCAGCTTCTGTATGTCCTGCTCTTACTAGAACTCCCCCTTCTTTAGCTTCCAAAGGAAACATATGCCCCGGTCTTCTAAAATCCGACTCACTGGCATTGGGATCAAGTACTTTAAGTATAGTGGTTGCTCTATCATAGGCAGATATTCCAGTAGTAGTTTCTGTAGCATCAATTGATACAGTGAAGGCGGTCTCATGTATATCTGTATTTCTCTCCACCATCTTTATAATATTTAGCTCCTCTAATCGCTCCCTTATAATAGGCATGCATATAAGTCCCCTACCGTATTTGGTCATAAAATTAATAGCTTCTGCTGTTACCTTCTCAGCAGCCATTAGAAGATCCCCTTCATTTTCCCTGTCTTCATCGTCTACCACAACTATCATCTTGCCAGCCTTTATATCTTCTATTGCCTCTTCTATGGTATTAAACTTATTCATTTTCATACCCCCATTTCTTTATATAAAGCCATGTTCAGCTAAAAAATTTACATCTATTCCTTTTTGAACAGCTACCTGCTTCCTGGCGCCAATTAGCTTTTCTATATATTTTCCTAAGATATCACATTCTAGATTGACCTTATCGCCTATCTTTTTACTCACAAGAGTAGTCATTACCCTTGTGTGTGGAATAATGGAAACTTTAAATACAGCATCATCTACATATGCCACAGTAAGACTTACTCCATCTATAGCAATAGAGCCTTTATAAACTATATATTTTAATATTTCTGTAGGAGCAGCAATTGTAATCCAAACTGCATTATCTTCTTGACGGTAATTTTCAATGGTACCCATACCATCGATATGGCCAGTAACAATATGGCCACCCAATCTATCTCCTATTCTTAAAGCTCTTTCTAAATTAACTTTATCTCCTGGTAAGCAAGCACCCAAATTACTCCTCCTAATTGTTTCAGCCATCACATCTACGCAAAAGCAATTACTATCAAAAGAGGTTACTGTTAAGCAAACACCATTTGTGCTTATACTATCACCTAGCCTTATACCCTCTAAAACCTTCTTCGCCTTAATTGATATTCGTGAGGATTTTTCAGATTTTGCTATAGTTTCAACTATTCCAATCTCCTCCACCAAACCTGTAAACAATAATTCATTCCCCCTTTCTTATGTAACCTTCTATCATCAGGTCATGTCCAAAAGGATGAATATTCATATTTTCTAGTCTTATTGCATCTTTTAAATGGGCTATACCCAAACCACCAACTGGTGTTTTGGCAGTATTTCCACCGATAATTTTGGTGGCAATAAATACATTTACCTTATCAACTAATCCTTCCTCCAAGGCACTATAATTTAATTGACTTCCCCCTTCCAGCAAAATGCTATCAAGCTTTCTTTCCCCAAGCTCCTTCATAAGAAAAGTCAAATCAACTCTATCCTTTTTGCTGGGAGTTACAATAACTTCTGCTCCTTTTTCTTTAAGAAGCCTTGTTTTTTCCTTATCTGCTTTATTGGTTACTGCTATAATAGTTACTGTATCGGATTTAAGATTTAACACCTTTGCATCAAGAGGAATTCTAGCACTGCTATCCACAATTATCCTTATAGGATCAAGTGCTTTAACATCATCTAATCTAGCTGTTAAAGATGGATTATCTGCTAAGACTGTGCCTATGCCAACCATAATTCCAGCTACCCTATGTCTTAATTTATGTACATATTTCCTAGCAAGGTCTCCTGTGATCCACTTGGATTCATTTGTATAGGTTGCAATTTTACCATCTAGAGTCATTGCGGTTTTCATTATTACAAAGGGCATCCTTGTAGTTATGTACTTTAGAAAGATTTCATTTAATTTCTTCACCTCATCCTCTAGGATACCTACCTCAACTTCTATGCCAGCCTCTTGGAGTATTTTGATACCATTTCCCGCTACCAGTGGATTAGGATCCTTTAGACCTATAACTACCTTCTTAATCCCTTTCTCTACAATGGCCTTAGCACAAGGGGGAGTCTTCCCATAATGAGAACAAGGTTCTAGGGTAACATACATAGTTGCTCCCTTAACATCCTCTGTAGCATTTAAAAATGCATTTATTTCTGCATGATGATGACCATAAGCCTTATGATAGCCTTCCCCAATAATTCTCCCTTCCTTTACTATAACTGCTCCTACCAATGGATTTGGATTTGTATATCCAATACCTTTCTTTGATAGCTCTAAAGCTCGTTTCATAAATTTCTTTTCTTCCATATAAACATCACCCCCATATTTCATAAATAAAAAACCCCGAGAAAAATCTCAGGGTATAATGGTTTCAAAAAATTATCTTATTTTTAATATGATTATAAAATCATACACTTATAATCACTTACTAAAATCATCTTCTCCCATCCAGACTATACTGTCGGCTTCGGAATTTCACCGAATCTGCCTTACGGCTCGCGGGCTATACCGCCGGTAGGGACTTACACCCTGCCCTGAAGACTTTTCTATTCAATTTTATATTATATTAACATATTGATATAAATTTGTCAATCTTTTGTATTAGCCTGTATCTTGCCCTGATTATCTAAGATCTCATTGATTTTATTTACCTTATTATTCATCATATTAGTATAGCCTGGACGAACATCTGCCTTTAGTACCACTTCTGTCCTGATGCCCTTGTTAGCTAACACAAAGGTAGCCTCCTTTACCACCTGCATCACTTCATCCCAAGGTCCTTCAATCTCTGTAAACATGGAATTAGTACGATTGGGCAATCCAGACTGCCGAATTACCTTCACCACTTCTGCTACCTCGGTAGATAGCTCATCTCCAATGCCAAATGGCGCAATAGCAACTGCAATTAAGGTATTCATGTATTAAACCTCCTCTATATCAAAGTGATTGCTAGCAATTTCCTCAGCCCTTGCTTTATAAAGTTCATCAAGGAATTTGCTCTGAAAGCTTCCTGGCCCGTCCACCTTCGCCTCAGCTCGACTTCCTGCTAAATTGTATACGGCAGCAGCAGTTAGTGCTGCAATAAAAGGAGACGTAACTGCTGCGTAAACCGCAGCCACTCCAGCCAAGGAACAACCTGCTCCGGTAATTCTAGGCATAAAGTGAGAGCCACCATATGAATAGGCAAGGATCTTTCCATCAGTAATTAAATCAGTTTTTCCTGATACAGCTACCGCTCCACCTGTCCATTTTGCTAAGGACACAGCAGCATCCCTTGCGGCCATTACAGAATCGGTAGAATCAACTCCTCTTACCTTTGACATAGCCTCTCCGCCATCGAGCTCCCACAATCCAGCAAGGGCAATAATTTCTGAAGCATTACCTCGAATGACATGAGGCCTATACTCTTTAAATTCTCTTAACAGCTTAGTTCTAAGGGAGCCTATTCCCACCGCTACTGGATCTAGCACCCAGGGTTTCCCTGTAGCCTGCAAAACTTTAGCTACACAAGGTAAGACCTCATCATGAATAGGTAATAGGGTTCCTACGTTTATATACATTGCACCAGCAGCTTTAGCCAAAAACTCTCCCTCTTCAGCTAGATAAACCATAGCAGCGGAACCTCCCACCGCTAGCTGAGTATTGGCTACAAAATTAATGGTTACAGTATTTGTGATGGAACCTACCATAGGATTTGTCTTCTTTACTGCTTCCACTGCCTGAAAAATTTCCTTTTGAATATCCTTTTTAACCATTTACCAGCTTCCTTTCTATAAATATTATCAAGGCTTCGACTTTAAATTGTCTTGATATAAAAAAAGCGTTCCCTCATAAGGAACGCACTACATCATAATATTAATAATAAATAATATTTATAATTAGTTGCTCCCTACGACAGTGTTAACTGACAGGTTCAAAGGGTCAGGTTTTACCTTCTCAACCACTATAGGTCCCCCTGCAACATATTAAATTTTTAAATTTTCAACAAGCTACGACACATCAATAATTTTATTATTGCAAAAACCAGATTCTTATAGGCTATTTATTTAATTCTTGAACTAACAATGGTAGAGCTTTTTCAAACTTAACTCCGTACCAGTGACTGTTATCTCCCTTTGTTAATCTTAAGGCTTCAACTACGAAATCAGCGGCCAAAGCTGCAGCATCATAAAGACTTTTACCTTGAAGAACTGCTCCTGTTAAAGCTGCTGCGTAACAATCACCAGTACCATGTGATGACCAGCTTATTCTTTCTTTAAAGTATTCCTTTTTTTCACCAGTATCTGTATCATAAACAATTACACCTAACTTTGAATCTTCATAGCTAACACCCTTAAGAACAATCTTCTTTGCACCAAGGTTTTTAAGGGCAGTAAGAAGCTCATCAATATATTCTGGTGTATGCTGGCTTGCAATAAACTCCTTATCACACATAAAACAGGCTTCCGTTATGTTTGGAAGTATAATATCTGCTTCTCCACAAAGACTAGCCATTTCATGGGCAAAGTCTAAATCAAAGCCATAATAAAGCTTACCGTTATCAGCCATGGCAGGATCAACTATTTTTAGTCCGCCTTCCCTAAGTACATTTTTAAAAAGCTCCTTTACATACTGAATTTGTGTCAAACTACCAAGATAGCCTGTATATATGCAATCAAAGCTTATCCCTTCACTAACCCAATGGTTCATTATTTTAGGAATATCCTCCGTTAAATCACGAAAGGTAAAATTGGTAAAACCTCCAGTATGGGTTGAAAGCACTGCAGATGGTAAAATGGCAGTCTCTATCCCACAAGCAGATATTATAGGAAGGGCCACTGTAAGTGAGCACTGTCCATAACATGATATATCTTGAATTGTCATTACTTTTGCATTTCTCATAACATCCCACCTCTGGTTACTTTAAAATTCTCACGCTAATAATAATTAGCATATCTAAAAAATCAATCTTTTAATTTGTTCTATCTTATAGCTCATTTTTTATATGAAAAGCTGAAACAAAACCACAGATAATTATATCTCTGTCTTTCTAATATTCCTTATTATAACCAAAGAAGGAAAGAAATGCAACCCTTCTCTTAAAGTAATATTCAATTACATTAGTCGCTATCTCATACCAAGGGCTTTTTTCCATTCATCTTCATTAAATCCTATCAAAACAAAACCCTCACCAATAAGGATTGGGCGCTTCACTAACATTCCATCAGATGCTAAAAGGCTATATTGCTCATCTTCGCTCATAGTAGGAAGCTTGGTCTTCAAATTCAATTCCTTATACAGTAATCCACTGGTATTGAAGAACTTCTTCAAGGGTAGACCACTTTTTTTATGCCAATCCTTTAATTCCTGAACAGTAGGATTATTTTCTTTAATATGCCTTTCTCCAAAGGCTATCTTATTTGTTTCTAACCACTTTTTGGCTTTCTGATAAGTTGTACATTTAGGGTAACATAAAAATACCATAAAGTTCCTCCGTATAATTACTCTACTACCTTATCTCTCATCTTTTCTATAAGGGCTAATACTCCTGCTTCCACTTTTGCAAGATCTTCTTCTTTTGGTGCTCCTTCAAACTCTACAGATTCAATGAACTGCCAGTTCATTCTGTTTCTTTCAACTATTTCTGCAAGCTCCTTCTCTGCACCGCCAGACCAGCCATATGAACCAAATCTAAAGGCTGCCTTACCTGTAATCTTCTTTCTTCCCACCTCATTTAAAGCTGTTGCCACTGGTGGGAAAAGCTTGTATTCATATGTAGGTGCTGCAATAATAATAGCGGCAGATTTAAATACAGTTGCCACCATTTCACTTTCAGTGTCTAGGGGCATTTCTAGCTTGTTATACTTAACTCCCTCTCTTTGAAGTATTGATTCAACATAATCAACAGCTTTTCTAGTCATACCATACATAGAACCCCACAATATGGTAACTTCATTCTTACCTGCTCCCTCTGCATACTTAGTATATCTAATATAGTCATCTATGATTTTTTGAGGATTGCTTCTATAAACTGGACCATGACCTGGTGCTATTGTACCTAATTCCAATGTCTTTGCTTTTTCGATTGCTTTCTTCACACTGGCTGTAAAAGTTGCCATAACATTAGAATAGTATCTTATTCCTTCCCTTTCAAAGAAGTCAATCTCTTCTGCAGTCAACTGATCATCAAAGCAATGCTCTCCCATCATGCCGAAGGCTCCGAACATATCACAGGAAAAGAGAGTTTTTGTAGATCTTTCATAGGTGTACATGGTATCTGGCCAGTGAACGTTTGGTACTGGATGGAAACTTAACACCTTACCCTTTCCTAGGTCTAAAGTATCTCCTTCCTTTACCACTCTTATATTTTCCTCACCATAAAAGGATGCTACCATCTTTGCAGCTTTTTCTGTGCATATTACTGTAAAGTTATCTTTAATTTTTCTGAAATTTGAAATCCAGCCAGAATGGTCTGGTTCCATATGATTAACAATTAAATAATCAATATTTTGTGGATCAACACCTATTTCCTCCAAGTTTTTATAGAGGGTTTCAGGTATACCATCCCAACCAATTACTCCATCAATGATTGCAGTTTTTTCTCCTTGAACTATATAAGAGTTAAGAGTTACCCCGTTAGCAAGTTCCCATATTCCTTCAAATAGTATTTCTTCTACATTCATAGTTAGCATATGTATGCCATCAGCTATTTTTAATTTTCTCATATTAATCCTCCTTGATTTTGTATAAAAATATATTTGTCTACATATAGAATAATCAATTACAGCTGGAAAAACAATAACAGCTATGAACAATTTTTTGTTAAAAAAATTAAATGCGACGCATAATGCGCCGCCAGCAGGTTATTATTCATAGTGTTTAAATTTAACGGAAGCTAAAATTAAGTTTATGTCATCCTCATAATCATCATACCAGCTTGGAGCAGAATTTATAATTACGCAGTCTCTATAATCACCTCTTAACGAAATAAAGCTCCAAAGCTTATTTCCATCATAGAATCCCTTAACCGCCTCATAACCATTAAAATTTATCTTATCCTCCCGAAGTCCTGTTCCACATACCGCAAATCCTTCCACGTATTCAATAATAATAACCTCATCTTTACCAGCATTTTTAGGTCTCAAGGTAGCTGAGGTTTTACTAGTAGGTATATCATCGCTAGTAATAATTTCATACTCCCAGTTTTCTGGAATACTAAAGGAAAATCCCATAGAGGGCTTACACTGTGGCTCTACTACAACTTCATTTAGTTTAGCTAATGTATTTACTTTCTTGTCTACCACTGCTTTTTCGTTCTTAATTCTACAAGCTGTAAATGAATTCATTATAAATACAGCCAAAATAATAATTAATAACTTTTTCATAATATTAACCTCCTTATTAAGATAGACGAAAAAGCAGGAAAAAAGTTTCCTTATACATTCATATTTATAAGCTATTACCTGCATAATAACTTTTGTGTCACAATATCAGAATAAACTTCCATACCACTAGTTTTTGCAATATGGATAACATTCTTAAGTTGACCACTTTCAGGCAAAAAGGAAGTAAGCAAATTTTCTTCCTGCAAAATACGTTCAGGGTTAAAATTCACATCCTGATATCCATCAAAAATAGCCACATAAAAGATTTCTGCTTCAACGATATCCTGAAAGAAATGGCTACCATAGGATAACTCTGGCATAAATCCTTCTTTTTGCGATGAATATTCACAAAGCACCTTCATATTGCATAATTCAGTAAAGTGCACTGGAACTCCAAGGGATGGTGTAGTGCTTCCCCACCGTCCTGAACCCACCAGCATAGCATTTTTCCCTTTCATTTCTCTGTTAATTATGCCTATTTGTCTAGCTACTTCATATTTTCCTTGTTCACTTAACTTTAAGTATTCATTTCCACTAATAAATATAACATAATCAATGGGTAGACGTACACTTCCTCCCATAAAGCTACCTTTACTTGAAAAGAAGCAATCCTTACCATCCTTTATTTCTGGTATCTTTATTGTCTTACCTAAGCCCTTGGTTTGTAAGGGACGACATTGCAAAAGATTTACTTTAAAGCCCTTATCCTTATTAAAGTTAGCAGTAAATTCAATATCCACTGGATATTGATATGCTTTAGATAGTAGAGCTAGCATTTCTCTCATTAAAGAAGAAAACTTTGTTTCTGAAAAAAGCTTTTTGAAATCTAATAAATAGGGCGCCTTCCAATTCTTATATCCTAATTCACGCATGCGAGCTTCCGCGGCATAGTCAGGACTTAAAAATAAATACTTATCTGTTTTTAATGGAAGAGATAAGGCCTCATCTATGTCCTTACTTTGCAAAGTGTTTTCTGCAAAGGAAAGAAGATCTAATCGATGTTGAGAAAACTTCTTCTGTTCTTCATAGTTCATTGGCGGAATTCTAAGCGGGTTGTCTAAGCAAACTACCCTAACGTAATCTCCATCAGTTCGATCCACTGCCCTGGTACCTAGTCCAAATACCAAACGAAGCATTCCTGCATTCATATCAATACTTTCATCCCAGACATAAAGATTAGAAGAATTCCCCACCCCAGCTATGTGAGGGAAGAAATAGTCTCCATGCCGATCTCCTGATACCCGTTGTACTAGTATAGCCATTTGTTCATCTTTATCGGCCAACCCTCGATTCATTCGATAATTTAACGCATCCTCGTTCATGGTACTAGCATAGATAGTCCGTACAGCCTGTTCAAAAGCTTCATAACGCTCTTGAGGTGTCCCTTGATTTACATAAAAAAATCCCCTAACGGGG
>DGDR01000180.1 GCA_002385545.1 Clostridium sp. UBA3947 | reverse complement strand
CCTGTGTCTGTAGTGGAAGGACTACCGCTCTGTATTCCCTCTGTGCTGGTTTGTAAGGCATCTTCTTCACCTCCTAAGCCTTGTGATTCGTTGAGTTTGCTAACTTCAGCATATTCTTTGCGGATATAATACTTATCTCCATCGTCCAAAGGAGACATATTAAACACTTCTCTACCTTCATTACGTGTTATTAGTCCTCTATCAAATAATTGAGTAACTATATTAAGTTTTGATTGATTGCTCGCATATTGAAGCCTGTTAGCGGTAAAGATTATTTGATTTCCAAAGGCTATCTCTCTGTCTGTAAAAGTCATATTTGTCATAACTAAACTTAATTGAATTGCTAAAGGTTCGATTTTGCCCTCATAAAATGCGTTCCATTCATCTTCATTGAAGTTATTTTGTAAGATCTTTTCGTTTACACCAAAGTAATTAAACACATTGTTTTTTATGTGTTCTACTTGTGCAGCGTCAATTATAAAAGGTTTACTAACTATTTGTTTTACATCAGCGTATTTGTTATCAAATATCAATACGCCGCCATTGTTGTCAGCCCTTAAGTTTGTTTCGACAAACCTTTTTCTTTCTGCCTCAATATCGTCTGATTTAAAAATATTAGCTAATTTCGCTAAGAATCTTATATTAGCTGATTGCTTTACGCCTTCAATGATTCCTTGATTCTGTGTATGCATTAATTGCATAGTAGGATTTAGGGCGTTATTGTTTTCACCAAAAAAGTCATTTTTGTATTGAAATAGTGTCATGATTCCTACTTTTTCAAATTCTATTGCTGCCTTTTGCCCTGTACTAAACGTATAGCGTAACCAAGGCTGACCTTTGTACTCTACTACTTCACACCTAGAAGGCAAAATTGGATAATACCCTGTTATCACTTCACCAGAATCGTCTGTAATCGGTACTATAAAAGCGGTATTTTGTACGTGCAATATCGTTGCAAGTCTGTAAAGGAATTTTGATGTGTCCATGAAAGGATTAGGTCTAAATTGAAGTCTTTTAGATAACTCTTTGTATGCATTACCTTGTATTTCAGGTTTGAGTTTTGAAAATTGCGTTGCTATAGCATGTATCGCTGCCCTTGTTAGCTCCATCTCATATACTCCGCCTTCATATGTCGTAAATACTGGCGTATATCCATTTAGCATTTTGAAATATCCTTCTATTTGTTTGGTAGTAGGTCGTTTGAATATCTTTTCAAATAGCCCCACTTTTTTACCTCCCGCCCTTAAACTAGATAATGTTGATGTAGTCTTGCAAGTTATTGAATAAAACTGTATATGCAATTAATAAAGAGACAGCGCCATCTATACGCTGCCTCTGATTCTTGCCTTTAATAGGTTTTATATTGTCATTATCATCTCGTTTGACGTTCACATTAGTTAGACACCATTTCAGGATTGGATTGTTGTTATAGTTGATTCTTTTTGCCATTAAATCCGCTGCTAGTTCCTTCATTGGCTGACTTAACGTCTTAAATCCTTGTCTTACTTCAATCATGTTAAAGTTCAAGTCTTTCATTTCCTGTATCCAATATTGTGCGTTCCAAGGGTCGTAACCAATCCAAAGTGGAATAATCTGATATTGCTCATACATCTTTTTAAACCATGCGGTTATATCAGAATAATTGATTTTATTTCCTTCACATAACGTTAACAATCCTCTTTGTGCCCATTTATCATAAGGTATTTTATCCTCTCTTACTCTTTGTTCTAATAATTCAGCAGGTAGGAAGTATTGCTGTATACAGTATTTTTTATCACTATTAGGTTTCATGATTAGAAGCGTTGCGCAGCTTAAATCTGTTGTACTGGACAAGTCAGCACCACCAATTGCATAACTGCCTTTTAGTTCTTCTATATCAAAAGTTTCTGTATTATTTATTTGGTCGAACGTCAACCATGTTCCTGCTACAGTGTCCCTAACATTGAAATCCTTTGTAAGCACTGTTGGTAAAAAATCGGGGTCGTTTTTCGCTCTTTCTACATTAGCAGCAAGTTCCTCATAACTTTTAATCGTACCAAGTCCAGGGTTAGCCTTCTCCCACATTCTAAAGTCTGTCCATTCTTCTCTATCATCCAATTCGTATATAAAAGCTAAAAATCTTTCATCCTCTACAAATCCATCTAGTACATTGCATGCATAATCGTATATACTGTCATAGATACATTCCCTTACAAAGCCTGCTGTAGTTATTATGTCTAAAATAGGCTGCTCCCTGGCTGTCATTGCTTGTTTAATAACATCGTAAAGATTTCTATCTTTTATAGCATGCAATTCGTCTATAATACCATAGTGAACGTTTAGACCATCTAGACTATTAGAATCGCTTGATAGTGGTTCAAATTTACTAAACGTTATAGGAAAATATAAATCAGTTTTACGCTTTTTAATGTGTTTGGACAAATAAGGAGATTGAGCAACCATGTTAACCGCTTCAGTAAAAACTATTCTTGCCTGGTCTTTTTTGGTCGCCAAACTGTACACTTCACTACCGCCCTCACCATCGCCAACCATCATGTATATGCCTGTTGCTGCCTTTAACGTTGACTTTCCGTTCTTTCTACCTACTAGAGTAAAAACCTCTCTGCATCGTCTTAAACCTGTTTCTTTATGAACGAATCCATATATCGCCTGTAATTGAGCTTTTTGGAATAGTTCAAGCTTAACAGGTTTACCTATCCATTTACTTTTGCTGTGCTTACAGAATCGTTCTATAAATTCAATTGGTTGATTGGCTCTTTCTATATCAAACACCCAAGGGTCCTTTGGATTGTTAAGTTCATCCACTAACTTTTGATATTGTTGTTTTAATCTCCTACATGCAACTATTTCACCCTTTTGAATCTTATCCCAATACTCAAGAATGTAGTTCTTCATTACTTCCTCACCTTTTTAACAAAAGCCATCAGCTCATCTTCTGCCTCTTTGCTTGTCTCCTCTGGAAGCATATCAAATATTTGTTTACATACTGTAGAATAGCGTTGAACCATCGTATTATAGACCTTTGTAGCTGGATGTTCTCTTACAAACTTCTGTTTACCTTGTTCAAAGTTCTCCAGTATACCCTCTTTGTCTATGATGTGCCTTGTTTCTTCTAGTGTAACCTTCATAAATGCAGCTTCTTGTATCAATCCTTCAGCAGCCTTCTTTTTATTTGGCGGTAAGTCTTTAAAAAGTTGTCTAAGTCTCTTTATCTCTTTTTTAATCTGTTTATCTTTTTCTATCTCATCGTAAAGCCTCATATTTTCACCACCTTTTTAAGTGGTATTCCCCACCCTACTTTGCCCCCCTCATGTACGGAAACTTTCCCAGGTTTTTGAGAGTTGGGCACGTGGTATTCACACAGCCAACACCCACTTTATTTATAGGGGGGTATAGGTATCCTTGCTTTTCTAATAGGAGTAATCATCCCACTTTATTTAGCTTGATTATTGGTTCCATATTCTCGTTATAAGTTACAATCATAATCACTCACTCCTTATCAAATCCCCATTCTCATCAAATCCAAATCCTTCTCTCAATGGACTATACTTCTCATTGTGTTCCTTGCTATGGCAAGTCGCACATAACAATTCAAGGTTATCCCAGGATAGAGCTATCTCTGGATTGTTTATGTTCTCCGGTGTAAGATATACTTTATGATGTACTTCATCTCCTGGCACATACAATCCTCTTTCTAAGCATCGTTCACATAATCCGTTGACTGATTGCCTATACGCCTCCCTGCATTCTTTCCATGCTCTTGAGTTGTAAAAGCTTTTAGCAAATTCTCTGGCCATAAAATCACCAAACAAAAAGCACCTGCTTGAAGCAAGTGCTTTAATCTTAATATTTAATTTACAGTCTAATATGACCTGATTTTATTTCAGTTCCGCCGCTAGGTATATATTTTCTTAACTTGTTATAAAAATTTGTAATCGTTATATTCTTATCCTCAATAAATACCAATTCTCCCTCTGTGTATCCAATTGTTAGAATAGCTTTTTCCTTTCCTTTCTTTTTCTTTGTGCCTATACCGGACATTCCCCCTACAATAGCTCCTAATGGCCCTGCTATTAATGTACCAACTGCCGCCCTGCCCACAACACTTTTATTTTTCTCTATGATTTCTTGTTCTGTTTCTAATGATACATGTGTTAGTTTATTCAGTGGCAAATGTATTACAGGAGCATTTCTGTTTATAAA
>DGDR01000240.1 GCA_002385545.1 Clostridium sp. UBA3947 | reverse complement strand
TTAAGAAACCTATCAGCCAGATTGATTTAAATGGTTTAACAATGGAAGAAACAGCAACATTCATATGGGCTGGGCTTGTACATGAGGACAAAAATTTGACACCTGAGAGAGTTATGGACCTTATAGATGAATATTCTAGCTTGCCAAAAATTACAAATGCTATGCAAAAAGCATTTATTGATGCATTTGGTGGAGAAGAAGTATCAGAAGAAGGCGAAGGGCAAGAAGTAAAAAACGAGTAGAAGGTGGCGAAGATGAAGGCTTTACTGTAAAAGGGGCTTTAAAAATCGCTGCCATGATAGGAATAGCAGTAAGTGAATTCTGGGAAATGACACCCGCTGAACTAAATATTTATGCAGAGACATATGCAGAAAAGCAGAAGGAAGAGTTTAAAGAAAAAGTGGCATTAGCCTACTGGAATGCTTTATGGACAATCCAGTGGCTAGGTAAGAAAACACAGCATCCAAAGCCGCTTGATAAAATACTTAATAGCTTTGATAAGCAAAAAGAACAAAAGCAAGATAAAAAAGGAATGTCTCCAGAACAGATGCTTGCACAAGTGAAACTTTTAAATAAACTGTTTGGAGGTAAAGTTATAGATAAAACTAAAAAATAAGGTACTAGCTTAATGCTGGGGCTTTTTATTTATGAAAGGAGGTGGCTTTTAATATGGCACGCTCAAATTTTATCGTTAGAGGCGGGGCAGATTTTAGTGCTATCAACCGAGCAATGCAACAAACACAACGCCAAATGGGAGCATTCCAAGCAAGTATTAATGGAAGTATGGGGATGATTAGTAAAGGCATCAAGCTGGCACTTGGCTATGTCTCTTTAAGGGCTATTGCTGGATTTGTAAAAGCAACTACGGATGCTGCAAGCGATTTAACAGAAGTGCAGAACGTAGTAGATGTTACTTTTAATGAAATGGCAGAAAGTATAAATAAATTTGCAAAAACATCTATAGAACAATTTGGCTTAAGTGAGTTGTCTGCAAAAAAGTATGCATCTACAATGGGGGCTATGCTTAAATCTAGCGGCATTGGCGGCAAGACTATGAGAGATATGTCTGTTAACCTTACTGCATTGGCAGCAGACATGGCATCATTCTACAACCTTGATACTGATGTTGCATTTCAAAAAATTATGAGCGGTATGTCAGGAATGACTCAACCTTTAAAAGAGCTTGGTATCAATATGAATATAGCCAACTTGCAAGCATTCGCTTTAAGTCAAGGTATAACAAAGTCTTGGAAATCTATGTCTCAGGCAGAACAGACCATGATTAGATACCAATACTTGCTAAGCGTTACAGGAGATGCTCAGGGCGATTTTGCCAGGAATAGCCAAACATGGGCAAACCAGACTAGAATACTTGCACAGCAATTTGAAGGTTTAAAAGCTACAATCGGACAAGGTTTTATTAATGTGTTGTTGCCTGTGATAAAAGCGTTAAACACATTAATTAAATACATTCAGATTGCTGCAGAATATTTTAAAGCATTTACAGCCATGATATTTGGAAAGGCTACAGTAGGCGGTAAAGGTGCCAATATTGGTGGAATACTAAATGATGTAGGAGCAGGAGCAGGAGGAATAGGAGAAACAGCAGATGCCCTTGAAGATGTTGAGGAAGGCTTAGATGGAGTTGGCGGAGCAGGAAAGAAGGCAAGCAAAAACTTAAAAGGAGTTTTAGCCGACTTTGACGAAGTGCATACGCTAGCGAATAAAACCGCAGACACTGGTGGTGGTGCAGGTGGCATTGGTGGTGTAGGTGCTGTAGACTTTGGAGAATTATCCACTGGAGAAATTGACTTTACGCCAAACATGGAAAAGCTGGAGAAATTTCAGCAAGCGTGGGAAAAAACAAAACAGCTACTTAACGAAGGTTTTAATGTAGGATTTGCAAGTGCTAACTTAGACTCATTAAGAGCGGCTATTGACAAATTAAAAGAGTCATTTAATAGCCTTTTTAGCGACGGACAAATAGCAGAGGCTTTTAACAACATGATAGGTAAATGGGTACAAAGTCTTGGACAGATTGTAGGAGCTATAGCATCTATTGCTACTACTATTGCTACAAATTTAATAGGCGGAATTGCTGAATATATTGAAACAAATAAACAATTTATTAAAGACAGGATTTTAAGTATTTTTAATTTAAGTGGCGAAATTGCAGAAAAAATTGCAAACATATTTACTGATTTGGCTGATATATTTAGTGTATTTGCAGGAGAGACTGCTCAGAAAGTCACATCAAACATAATAGGAATATTTACTAATGCATTTTTAGGACTAACAGAGCTTGTTATGAGGGTTATTAATAGTATTTTAGGTGTAATCGAAAAGGTTATTAATGACAATAAAGAAAAGATTAAAACAGCAATTGAAAATACGCTTAAGCCAATAGAAAAGGTAACTCAAGCCATAGAAGATTTTATTGTAAATACTTTTGAAAAGATTTTTGAAGTTTATGATAAATATATTCAGCCAGCATTTGATAATATTGCCGAAGGCTTAAGTAAATTAGTAGGCACAATTTTGGATGCTTATAATAATTATATAGCACCAGTTCTTAGTGAATGGGCTGAGAAATTTGATAAGTTATTCAAAGAACACATACAACCAATGGTTAATAGTGCTATTGAGTTCTTTGGCAAATTGGCTTTGGCGATTAGTGAGTTATTCAATAATGTAATCGTGCCTGTTGCACAGGAAGTAATTGAAAGGATAGGACCGGCAGTAAAGGTTATCCTTCAAACAATAGGTGATGTAGTAGAGGTAGTGCTTAAAATAATTGTGAATGCAATAAAAATGGTGTTTGATAGTCTTAGTGGATTGATAGAATTTTTAACAGCTGTATTCAAAGGTGATTGGGAAAGTGCCTGGAAGTCAATTCAAGCAAGTTATGAAAACTTTAAAGAATCAGCAGGTAAAATCTCAGGAGCAATTAAAGATTTTTTCAGCAATTTAGCAGATCACATAGGTGGATTCTTTAAAGAAAGGTTTAGTCAGGCTGTAGAAGAAAGCAGGGCTAAGTTTGCTTCCTTTAAAGAAAATATATTAACTCAAATAACTGGTATAAAAACTAAATTTACAGAAATTGCATCATATCTCAGTGGTGCGTTTAAATCAGCTTGGACAAATACATGGGATGCTATTGGCAGGAAGGTGAATGATATAAGCACGAGCATAAAGAACGGAGTAAGAAATGCTATCAATGGCATAATAGATCATATTAATGGGCTTATCGGTAAACTCAATAGATTAAGCTTTAAAATCCCGGATTTTTTAGGCGGTGGAACAGTAGGATTTAGTATTCCAACAATTCCTAAACTTGCAAAAGGCGGCATTATAGATAGACCTACAACAGCACTGATAGGAGAAGCAGGGCCAGAAATGGTGGTGCCTTTGGAAAATACATCTTTTGTAGACAAGCTTGCAAGTGCATTAGGAAATGCCGTAATGAGTGCTATGCAAGTGTCTATGTCTACAGGTAGTAGTGGCGGACAAATTGGAAATCCAATACTTGAAATTGATGGAGTTCAATTTGGCAGAATAATATATCCGCACATAGAAAGAGAACGCCAAAGATTGGGGGTTGACCTAGCATGATAAGTATTAGTGGAACAACAGTAAAAACTCCTAATGAATTTACTCCTAGTCGTATGGATATTGTAGAGGCAGAGAGAAATAGTAAGGGAACAATGACAATAGAGCATATAGCAACTAAGTGGAAATTAACATTAAAGTGGAATTATCTCACACAAGAAGAAATGAGTAGTATTATAAGTGCTATCAATCCTATCACGTTCAGCGTTTCTTTTCCTGCTCCTACAGGGGGTACAGTAAGTGGCACTTTTTATAAAGGCGATATAAACACGCCAATGCTAAGTTATACAAATGGCGTAGCTAAGTGGAAAGACTTTAGCATCAACTTAATTGAGGTGTAGCCTATGCTAAATTATACAGGAAATTTTAATACAGAAATCAAAAATACTCTAGGCAGACGAGTGGATATAGAGATTAAATTTATCAAGAATGATACAGAATACACACTTACAAGCGAGGATTTACAAGAGTTCTCATATCAAGCACAGACAGAAAAGGAGCTTGGTGGAGTAGAGAAGAAGGTAGCGAACATACGTTTTATGAATAATGAGAATACTTCACTACTACAAAAAGGGGATGGAATAACGATTTATTTTCTTACATCCCCTACATCCAAGTGTAAATTTTGTAAGCTTTATATTAAAGAGCGAAAAACAGACACAAAAGGCTTAATAATCAGTGTAGAAGCAGTTGACCTTATAACTTATCTAAATGACAAGGATTTACCTATTATCCCATTACAGAAAGACATATTTTTAAGTCAGTACATGCAATCACTATTTAATGCTATAGGAGTAAATCATTCAATTTCAGGGGCGATCACTAACCCTAAGTTGAGGCTTGCTTATCTTAAGAGTGCTAAAATTTTATCTACTCTTACAGAAATGGCAGTGGCATCTAATAGTATCATTAGGCATAAGGTGACTAAAGACAAGAGATTTGTGACGATACCCGTTCAAATTCCTACCTTTTTTAATGAGGTAAAAACAACCTATGATGATATTATCAATATCAAGCCATTTAAAGCTAGTGAGCCAGTAGACGAGTTAACATTTAATGATTTATTAAAAGACATAAGCATAACAGACAGTGACAGCAACACTTATGACCAAGTGCTGATACCAATATTTTATCCTAATGACCGACAATACAACAAATTAGGCAGTCTTGCAAGCACAATCCCCGGTGGAGTTAGTAATTACAGTATTGGCAATATTAGCTTTAAAAATCTAAGTATCCCACAACTGGTTCACTTTGACAATGAAGTGCGCATCTATGATTTTGACTTTTCAGGAGACAAGTGCAACATTAAAGTAAATAACCCGAATTTGTTTGCTATAGACTGCAACATTGATATTTTTGGCTCAGATTTAAGTACGCTTACAGTTGTACAAAATAGCAGCGACGAGAGAGTTAAAATTATTAATAATCAATACATTCAAAGCCCGGCAGTTTATGATAAACAGATTTATTACAGTAAGGACATTGACATTAAGTATAGAGGGAATCCTCTTTATGAGGTAGGCGACACTGTAATTGTAGATGGAAATACTGTGCTTATAAGGGAACACTCCTTAACATACAACGGTGCTTTATCAGGCTCAATTAAGGGGGTGGTAATAGATGGGTAAAATAATTAATAATGGTGCAGGGACTAGCTTAGATGGGTGGATAGTACAAAATACATCTATAGTAAATGATTGCTTTAATATCCAGAATGGCTACATTAAACAAGTAATAGGGATAGATGGCGATAAAAGATACAGACAGTACAAATTGTCTTATAACTGTGTAGAACTTCGAGATAGGCACAGTTATTTTTTATTTACTACTACAAGGCCTCCCCTAAAAAAAGATACTTACTTTATACCAATTCTATTTAATGGCTTGCAAGAGTTAGTATTTGACATCAACGAAGATATCTCTGATTTAACGTTTGAAGTTATAGGAAATGTAAAGATAAAAGATATTGATATGTATACCTATGAGGGTGTTAGCGAAAACACAAGACAGAACATTGGTATGTGGCAAGAAGTAACAGACGGACTAGGCAACATATTAGCATCTAAGATTGTAGGAGCACTGGATAGCTCTGTGGCCAACATCATAAACGCTAACAACACTATGATAATTGAGGATGGTCTTTTTATAAGAAATGGATCAACAGACGAAGATTCGACATGGGCGATGCAGATTACTTCTGCTGGGTGGATGATTGCAGATGGAAAGAATCCTGATGGCACTTGGAATTGGAGGACTGCAGCAACAGGGAAAGGGTTAGTAGCAGATGCAATTACAACTGGCAAGCTATCTGCAATAGATCTTGAATCTGTAAACATTTTGGCATCTACAATCTTAGGTGCATTAATTCAAGGTGGGAGAATCGAAATTGGAGATAATGCATCCAAGACCTTTATTGTAATTGATGGAAATGAAAAATCTTTTGGAATAAAAATGAAAAACACCAATAATGAACTAAAAAGCATTATTGACCTGTGGGGAGATACT
>DGDR01000091.1 GCA_002385545.1 Clostridium sp. UBA3947 | reverse complement strand
AGATGTGTATAAGAGACAGGATAATAACCATACCATTACTGTTTGCAGTATTTGCTTTTGAACCAGTTAATGGGGCTAGAAGATGGATTCAGTTAGGATTTGCATCTATACAGCCTTCGGAAATAGCTAAGTATGCTGTTGTTTTGCTTCTGGCTAAAAGTATGGACGAAAAAGGAGAAAGGATTCAGTCATTAATCTATGGAGTTATACCATATTTATTAGTATCAGGAGCAGTTGCTGCCATTATTTTGGTAGAGCCTAATATGAGTATTGCTTCCGTTATAATGATGGTTACAATAATAATGATCTTTGTTGCAGGAGCGAAATCTTTTCATATATTTGGTTTAATAGTACCTGCGGCAATAGCTGGGGCATTCCTACTGATATTTTCCAAAGATTATAGAAGGGATAGATTTTTAAACTTCCTAGACCCTTGGAAGGATGCTGCGGGAGAAGGTTATCAGCTTATTCAGTCTTTACTAGCTCTCGGCTCCGGAGGAATTTGGGGCTTAGGCTTAGGACAATCAAGACAAAAGTGCTATTATATGCCGGAACCACATAATGATTTTATTTTTGCCATAATAGGTGAAGAGCTAGGATTGATTGGAACTATCTTTATTATAGGATTATTTATGGTTTTGGTTTGGAGAGGTATTAGAACAGCTGTAAATGCTAAGGATACATATGGTACCCTGCTAGCTACGGGAATAACATCAATTATTGCTGTGCAGGCCATTGTTAACATAGCAGTTGTAACAGGTTCCATGCCAGTAACGGGGGTGCCACTACCCTTTATTAGTTACGGTGGATCGTCCTTGGTTATTAATTTAACTGCTATGGGTATCTTGCTAAATATATCTAGACAAACTAACAATAGCAAAGCAAAGATATAAGGGCCAGACTTGTAAAGTCGGTCCTTTTTTCAGTACAGATGGTAAATACTTATAAATTACGGAAATATATAAAAAGATAATGAAATCTCAAAGAATAAATGGTATTATTAAATTATCTGTATTACATTTATAATCAGAGGTAGGGGTATTAGATGGGAGAATCAAAGAAAAGAACTAATGAGCTTATAAGAAAAAGAAAAAAAAAGATATTAATTAAAAGATCTATTATATTTTCAATATTAGCTATAATCGCTTTAACAATATTCTTATTAAAGCATCCTTATTTTAATATTACAGGAATTGAAGTTACTAACAATAATTTAGTGGACAAAGATGAAATTGAAAACTTATCAAGTATTAATTTGGGTACTAACATTTTTTATTTAAATAAAACGGAAGTTAAGAATCAGCTTTTGACTAACCCTTATATATCTGATGTAAAGATTCATCGTAAATTACCTTCAATAGTTGTATTAGATGTAGTAGAAAGAAAGCCTCAATATTATATATTTAGGGGGCAAGAGTATATAGTTGTAGATGATCAAGGGGTGGCCTTGGAAAGTGTTCTTAGCTTAGAGGCTTCTAGGGTAGATAGTAAGACTCTTGTTGAAATCACTGGTTTGGATACATCACAAATTACTATAGGAGAAAAGATTAGTGATAATGATAAAAAAATTGAGCAATTTCAGGTATTTTCTGATTTAATTCATCGTAATAAAAGTGATGCTGTTATTACCTCTATTGATTTAGAAAACGATGCTGACATAAAGGTGTTTTTTAGAGAAATAATGGTTAAGGTAGGAAGCTTAAATGATATGGAAAATAAATTAAATAAGGCAATTAATATAATAACTCAAAAGAATTTGGGTGAATTAAAAGGGTATATTGATTTGAGTTTTGACGGCGATCCGGTAATGTCAATTGAGGAGTAGGAGGGAGACATTTATGAAGAAGATTTTTTCTCAGCTTACATTAGCTATTGTATGTGCTTTATTAGGGTTTATGCTTACTTATCAGTTCCAGCTGTTACGTAAAGAAAAAAGTACTAATGTTATAAATCCTAATGATTCAACTTACAATCAGCTAACCGTTGAGTTAGAGCAATTAAAGAAAACAAAAGAAGAGCTAGAAAAAAGTAATAGTCGATTGATGGAGCAAATAAAGGTCTACGAGGAGTCGATAGCAAGTCCAGGCGATAGTTCAAAGGAAATAAAGAATCAATTAGATAAAACAAGATTATTGCTTGGGGAAACCGATGTGGAAGGAAAGGGAATTACCCTAACCATTACTCCTAAAGAAGGCTTGTTTGATGCTGAAGGTGTGTTTAGATATTCTCCCATAAGCCATTTTGAATTAGCTTATATATTAAATGAATTAAAGTATGCTGATGCTGAGGCTATTTCTGTAAATGATATAAGAATCACCAATCAAACAGGTATTAGGTTGTCAGATGGTGGAAAAAGGATATTGATAGATAACGATCAAGTTTATCCATATTCTCTTATAACCATAAAGGCTATTGGTAATCCGGATAAGTTGGAAAGTGCAATAATGTTTCCTAATACCCTTAACTTAGAAGGTTTGATAGGTTATAACATAGAAGTAGTTAAAAGTGATTCTATAAAGATTCCAAGAACAAACAAGGTCTTTAAGTCAGATTATATAAAACCAGTAGAAAAATGATTAAGAGGGTGATTTTGTGATAGCTATATTAGGTTTGTTGATTGGTGTTATCGCTGGAATATTATGGGATGTAAATATTCCTGAAAAGTTTTCTCCCTATATCTCTGTAGCTATTTTAGCCTGCTTAGATTCAGTATTTGGAGCAATTAGAGCAAATTTATCAAATAATTTTCAAGCAGATATATTTATATCTGGTTTCTTTGGAAACGCTGCTCTAGCCGCTGGCCTTGCATATTTAGGTGATAAGCTAGGTATTCCTATTTATATTGCTGCAGTTATAGTTTTTGGGGGCAGAATATTTAATAATTTTGCAATTATAAGAAGATTACTTATAGAGAAGGCTAAATCACGCTGAGGAGTGATTGAATGAAAGGGTATGAAACTAAAATATTTGTTTTTATTGCTAGTTTTATAGTGGGTATCTTAATTGTTATGAATATATCCTTCAAACCAACAGAGCAAACTAAATTTTTAACTGCAGAGGAGTATATGGATGCAATCAATGAGAGAAGTAAATTAGCAAATGATATTAATTTACTTAGACAGCAATATGCCGCTAATTATTCTAAGTATCAACAGTATATGGAAAACGCATCTAATCCCTCGGACTCCTTAAAGATTATTGAGAGTATGGAAAAGGAGCTAGCAAGGAATAGAGCTTTAGTTGGTATTGAGGCTGTTGAAGGGCAAGGAGTTTCCATCACTATTGATGATTCTATAGAACTACATTTGAATAATCAATTAAGTGATTTTGAAACCAATAGTAAGATTGTCCATAACACAGATATAATAGAATTGCTGTATCAGTTAAACCTAGCAGGAGCAGAAGCTATTTCTGTTAATGGTATGAGAATTATGAGTAATTCTGAAGTAGCTTGTGCAGGTCCATTCATTGTGATAAACGATGTAAAGCTCACTGCTCCATTCCATATAGATGCCATAGGTAATAGTCAAAGTATAAAGGAATATTTATATGCTCAGGATTCTCATATAGGAATATTATCAACTTTGACCAATCCTTTTAGAAATCTTTATGTTGATTTTCAAATTCAGGAAAGGGTTAAAATACCAGCATACATTGGGAATTATGACTTTAAGTATGCAAAAGAGGTTAAAAATAATTAATTTATTTGTTTGATTTTGAAGGAAATCTGAGATAATTGAAGAATAATACTTATATGAGTGCATTGTTCTATTTAGATATTATTTTCTTGAATAATAGCATATAAAGTAGGTGAAAATGTATATTTAGAGAACAACAGGAGGCGCAAAATTTGAGTATAGAACAGAATATACAGTCACTAAGGAAAAAGCTCACTAAGGATGTAACAGTAATAGCTGTTAGTAAAACAAGAACTATAGAAGAAATGCAGGTTGCCTATGATTG
The DNA here is from genome assembly GCA_002385545.1 of Clostridium sp. UBA3947. Classification (GTDB taxonomy): domain Bacteria; phylum Bacillota; class Clostridia; order Clostridiales; family Clostridiaceae; genus Clostridium_AU. The sequence goes on along the minus strand of DGDR01000091.1, from coordinate 16,554 downwards.
TGGCTTTAGAGATTTTGGAGAAAGCAAGGTTCAAGAATTAACAGCAAAAATGGAAAGCTTTCATAAGGATGTAAGATGGCACTTTATAGGACACTTGCAACGAAATAAGGTCAAATATATTGCCGGTAAGGTTTTCCTGATACATTCACTAGATAGCATAAAATTGCTAAAGGAAATTGAACGGCAATATGAAAAAATAAATACTACAGCCAATGTATTAATTGAAATTAACATTGGTAGAGAAGAATCTAAAAGTGGAATCCTATTAGAGGAGCTAGATGATATAATCAAAGAGGTAGCAAATTGTAAATTTGTACAGGTTCAGGGCCTCATGACTGTGTTGCCTAAAGGAGATGAGAATTCTAATAGGGAATACTTCAGACAAGTAAAAGCTATCTTTGATAAGTTAGATTCGTTAAAACCAAAGAATGTTACAATGAAATATCTTTCTATGGGAATGACAGGAGATTTTATTGAAGCAATAGAAGAGGGTTCTAACATGATTAGAATCGGAGAAGGAATTTTTGGTAAAAGAATTTACAAAAACCAGTTATAGGAGGAGAAAAAATGGCAAATAAGGTATTTAATAAAATGATGGGATTATTAGGATTAGAAGATGAGTATGATGAAATGGAAGAATTAGATGAAGAAATGGAGTTAGAGGAGGAAAAGGCTGAGGTAAATCCACCAATAACTTCTAACAAAAAGCAAAACAAGGTTGTAAATATTCATACTGCAACTTCTGCAAAGGTGGTTATTTCTAAACCTACCATTTTTGAAGATGCTACAGATATTTGTGATGATTTGAAAAATAGAAAAATAGTTGTTGTTAATACAACAGGACTTGAATCCAAAACTGCACAAAGGCTACTTGACTTTATGGGTGGAGCAAGTTATGCCTTAGGTGGAGAATTACAGGAAATAGAAAAAGGAGTATATATTTTATCACCATCTAATGTTGAAGTTACCAGCGAACTTAAAAATGAATTAAGTAGTAGAGGATTGTTCGGTTGGTCTAAATAAGGGAGGGAACTAACATTACTATAGCGACATTTATATTTTATGTATTTAGAGCAATTGAAACCCTAATACTAATAGACGTTGTGGCATCTTGGATTAGACCTCAAAAAGATATTCCTATGCTACAGGTTATTAGCAGCATGGTAGAGCCGCTTCTATACCCCGGTAGAAGGTTGCAAGAAAGAATAGCTCCTAATTTGCCTATTGATTTTTCACCTTTTGTTGCAATAATTATTTTGGACATAATAAAGAGCATCATTTTAAGACTAGTTTAAATATATGAAAAAGGAAGATTTTCTAAAGTTAATGCAGGGTGAAGATGAGGCGGTAATATTAAGGCTATACAATAAGCTAATTTTAGCTGAAAAAACTAGTAAACCCATATATACTAGTGAATTCTATACACCAGGTATATGGAGTAAACTGATTAAATTTACTTGGAATTCTCAGATAAAGGTAAGCAGTTATGGGGCTTTTGATGAAGCTGAAAGAAGGATCATATGCTTCAATAGTGATGATGAAGCTATGGTACCAGTTAAGGTCCTTTTAATATGGAACAAATCAAAGTTTTACAACCTTCAACACAAAGATTATCTAGGAGCTATAATGTCTCTAGGTATTAAAAGAGAAAAGATTGGCGACTTAATTGTACAAGATAGCAACTGTTATTGTGCAGTATGTGAGGATATAGTTGAATATTTAATTAATAATTTAAGCTATATTGCTCAATGCCCTTGTGAGGTTATAGAAATAACTGATTATAGTAAGCTTCCAACTTATAAATTTCAGGAGAATGTAATTATTTCTACTTCTTTAAGGGCCGATTGTATAGTGAGTTCTATCTGCGGAATTTCAAGAAGTAAAAGTGTGGATTTATTGAAATCAGGTAAGGTTTTGATAGATTATATTGAAGTTAAGGAAAAAGATTTCGAAATATCTTTACCAACTACCATTACTATCAGAGGAAAAGGAAAATTTAAGCTTCTGGATGTTTTGGGAAACAGTAGTAGCGGTAGACTTAAAATACAATTGAAAAAATTTGATTAATGCGGGGTGTGTACTAATGAGATTAACAGCAATGGATATTAAAAATAAGGAGTTTAGGAGCTCCTTAAGAGGATACAATGGAGAAGAGGTAGATGATTTTCTTGAGCAAGTGACAGAAGACTACGAGGCAATGTATAAGGAAAACGCTACACTTAAGGAAAAGGTCTTAACATTAAATGAGAAGCTAGAACATTACGCAAAAATTGAGTCTACTATTCAAAATACTTTACTATTAGCTCAAAACGCCGCAGATCAAGCTAAGGCCTTAGCGCAAAAAGAAGCAGATATTATTATAAAAAACGCTAACGAAACAGCTCAAAAGATAATAGACAAAGCTCATTTGGATGTTATGAAAATCAATGAAGAATATGAAAAGCTAAAGCAAGATTTCTTCAAGTTTAGAGCTAAGTATAGGAATTTTTTAAAGACTCAGCTAGAGACTTTTGAAGAATTGGAAAGGGATTTTGTTAAAAATTTCAATGTAGTTACTACTAAGGAAGAAAGAAAAATTGATAATGCCTTTGAAGCAGAAAAAACCTTAGATGTAAAGGAAATTGATGAAGAGGGACTAAATAGTGAAGAACTAAATGAGATAAAAAAGTTTTTTGTAAAAGATAATTAGTAGTATGTAAATCTCACTCCCTATATAGATAACATATTCTATGTATGCAAGGAGTGAGATTTGTCTTTTACACCACATAAAATTTCCTCTTGATGACAAAATAAATAGTATGAAATGAAAATCAATACTTTTATTTTGAAGGGGTGGAAGGATAATGGTAAAGAAGAGCCTAGATTATTATAAGGGTAAATTGCTAGCAGAAAGGGAAAGCGCTCGTAAGTTTTTGATGAAGCTAAAAGATAATGACATGACTAATAGTATTTTTGAAACCTCCTCAGAATTATCTTTTTATGATAATCATCCTGCTGACTTAGCCAGCGAAATAGAAACAATGGAAAAGGGCAGGGCTTTTAGGGAGCATGAAATTACTATTATCAAGAAGATAGATGATGCTTTAAAAAATATTGAGAATGGAACCTATGGCACATGTAAAAGGTGTGGTAAGCAAATACCAGAGGAAAGATTGGAATTCCTACCATATGCTGAATACTGTGTAAAATGTCAAAATGAATTAAGTAGTAGAGCCACTCATAATGCCTCTGCTAGGCCAGTAGAAGAAGAGGTTCTAGGTTATCCTTTTGGTTATGGTTATAATGATTATAGTGATGAAATAGGTTTTGATGCAGAAGATAGCTATCAAAGTGTTTCAAGTTTTAATAGAATACCCTATACTGATGAATATCATGAGGAAGATGATACAGATTATGTGGAACCAATAGAAAGAATCAGTAATGAGCAGTATAGAAATCAATTGCCTGACTAGTATTTTAAGGGGGATGGAAATGTACATTTTTATTATTATCTTAGGTATAGTTGCAGATAGAGCTACCAAGCTATTATCAATTAGCAAATTAAAGGGAAATGAAAGCGTAACAGTAATCAAGGACTTCTTTAGCTTTGAATATGTGGAAAACAAGGGAGCAGCCTTTGGTATACTTCAAGGAAGACAATATATTCTAAGTATAATGTCTGCAATAATGATTTTAGCAATTATTTATTATTTAATTAAATATAAGCCGTCTTCTAAGCTGTTAAAAACAAGTTTAGCCTTAGTTATAAGTGGTGCTATTGGTAATTTAATCGATAGATTATATTATAATTATGTGGTGGATTTTATATCCTTACATTATAAGGATATATACTATTTTCCAAACTTCAATGTGGCAGATATGCTTGTGGTGGTAGGTACAGTTTTATTATCATTTTATATTATAAAGGATGTTAAGTAATGCAGGAATTTAGTTTTGTAATCGATGAAAAATACCAAGGGATGAGGATAGATAAATATCTTAGCCAATTGATGGAAGATAAGTCTAGATCTTTTATACAAGGGCTTATAGATGAAGGCAAGGTAACTGTAAACAATAAGCTAGTAAAAAGCAACCACAAGCTTAAGGAAAATGATCTTATTAAAGGCATTATACCAGATCCAGTGGAGCTAAAGGTTGAGGCTGAGGATATTCCTTTGGATATTTTATATGAGGACGAGGATGTTATAGTAGTTAATAAACCTCAAGGCATGGTAGTTCATCCTGCAGCAGGGAATGCAAAAGGAACTTTAGTAAATGCTATATTAAATCATTGTCAGGATTTATCGGGAATTAATGGAGTTATTCGACCGGGTATAGTACATAGAATCGATAAGGATACTAGTGGTGTATTAGTTATTGCTAAGAATGATGCTGCACATAACAAGCTAGCAGAGCAATTGAAGGACCATTCTATGACTAGGGTATATATAGCTCTTGTAGAGGGTATAATAAAGAATGATCAAGGTACCGTTGATGCTAATTTGGGAAGACATCCTATTGATAGAAAGAAAATGGCAGTTGTTAAAGAGGGGAGAAGAGCAGTAACCCATTATAAGGTTTTAGAACGATTAGATAAATATACCCTAGTAGAATGTCGTTTAGAGACTGGCAGAACTCATCAGATTAGAGTTCACATGGCTTATATAGGCCACCCTTTAGTAGGAGACCCGGTTTATGGTTACAAAAAGCAAAAATTCAATCTTGAGGGACAATTGCTACATGCTAAAGTTTTAGGCTTTATTCATCCTACCAGCGGTAGATACCTGGAGTTTGAGGCAAAGCTGCCTGATTATTTTAATAAAGTGATAGAAATCTTGCGAAAATAGTTGAAAAAAATAAAAAGATATGTTAGACTGATAAAGAAATTAAGAGTAACCTTTAAATGATCCAGCGAGGTCATAAGGCAGATTCAATTTGCAATAGTGATACATATGTGCATAGTACGCCTTACTGACTTGGTAAGGCGTTTTTTTAATGCCAAAATACCATAATGGGGTGATGTTGTGAAATTAAAGTCCGTTCTTATGGATGATAAGGCTATAAGAAGAAGCTTAATAAGAGTATCCCACGAAATTATAGAAAAGAATAAGGGGGTAGAAGATATAGTATTAATCGGCATAAAGAGAAGGGGATATCCTCTAGCCCAGAGAATTGCAAAATGTATAGCTGATATAGAAGGTGTTGATATACCCGTTGGTAGCGTTGATATTAGTCTTTACCGAGACGATCTCCAAACCATAAATGATGCACCAAGATTAAATGATAAAAATTTAGGTGTAGAGGTAAAGGGTAAGAAGGTAGTCTTAGTAGATGATGTACTATTCACTGGTAGAACCGCTAGAGCTGCTCTAGAAGCCGTAATTGATGCTGGAAGGCCTAAGATGATTCAATTAGCAGTTTTAATTGATAGAGGACATAGAGAGCTTCCAATAAGAGCTGACTTTGTAGGAAAGAATATTCCTACTTCAAGAAATGAACTAATTTCAGTATCCCTTACAGAAATAGATAAGGAAGATTCAGTAAAAATTTATGAGCTAGATTAACTTAAGATATATCTTTTAAATTAATCCAGTGAGATTAAGAAGGAGGAATTATTAATGAGAAATTTTGTAGACGTAGAAGAAAGATTGCCTATTTTAAAGACCTTACCCTTAAGTTTTCAGCATTTATTTGCAATGGTGGGAGCTACTATATTAGTACCTATTTTAACAAAGATGGAACCATCCATGGCACTCTTTTGTAGTGGAGTTGGAACTTTAATCTATATACTTTGCACAAAAGCAAAGCTACCTGCCTATGTTGGATCATCATTTGCTTTTATTAATGCTATGACTATAGCATCTCAAAATTATGGCTTTAGAGGTATGTTATCTGGTATAGTAGCAGCAGGTGTTGTGTACGCAATTGTAGCTGCAATAATTAAATTTGCAGGAACAAAGTGGTTGGACAAGGCTCTACCACCGGTACTAATTGGTTCAGTTGTAATTGTTATAGGTTTATCTCTAGCAGGAACAGCAGCTAGTTGGTCAGGACTAACTGGAGATTCAACAGATGCTAAAACAATAGCTGTAGCAGCTATTACCTTACTTGTAGGTATACTTGGTTCTATGTACTTTAAGGGTTTTCTAGGAATAATACCTATTCTTATCGCAATGGTTGTAGGATATATATCTGCCTTTGTTCTAGGTATAGTTCCAGAGAGCGCTGTCAATGAGATTCTCAATGCAAAGTTAATTACATCACCTAAGTTTGTATTCCCTGAATTTAATGTTAGTGCAATGATAATGATGGCTCCAATAGCCTTCGTTACTCTAGCAGAGCATATTGGTCACGTGTATGTAACAAATAATGTTTGCGGAAGAGATTTTACAAAGGATCCTGGTCTTCATAGATCAATTCTTGGTGATGGACTTGCTACCTTGTTTGCTGGTTTAGTAGGAGGTCCTCCAAACACTACTTATGGTGAAAACATTGGAGTTATGGCTATAACAAAGGTTTATTCTGTATGGGTTGTAGGTGGAGCTGCAATAATAGCTATCATACTTTCCTTCGTTGGACCTTTAGCAATGCTAATTAAGAATATTCCATATCCAGTTATGGGTGGTATAAGCATATTGTTGTTCGGAATAATCGCTTCTTCAGGCTTCAGAATTTTTGTAGAAGAAAAGATAGACTTTGGTAAAAAGAAGAATTTGATTATAGCTTCTGTTGTAATAGTACTAGGAATAAGCGGAGCTAAGATTAAATTTGCAGTAGGTGGATCAGATGTAGCTATAGAAGGGGTTGCTTTAGCAACTATAGCTGGAATAATTCTAAATCTGATATTACCTGAAAAAAGTGCAACTGAAAAAGAAGAGGAAGTAAAAGTAAGCAAATAAGATAGTAGAAGGATGTTCCCTTTAAAGATGGGAATATCCTTTTTATTCTTGAATAATTACATGATTAGTGATAAAAATATATAGTAGACTACCTTTAGCGGTAGTCTTTTTAAGAATAAATCGGTTTTATAAGGAGAAGTTTTAATGAAATATGACTTAATAGCAACATCAACCTTTGGTATAGAGGCAATTACAGCTACAGAGTTGAAAAACTTAGGATATACGGATATAAAAACTGAAAATGGCAGGGTAAACTTTAAAGGTGATGAAGAAGATATAGCAAAAGCAAATATATGGCTTAGGACTGCCGATAGAGTGCTTATTAAGATGGCAGAATTTAAGGCTGAAAGCTTTGAGGAGCTTTTTCAGGGAGCAAAAGCAGTAGACTGGTGGAAGCTTATTCCGGAAAACGGAAAGATGCATGTTACAGGAAAATCAGTTAAATCCAAGCTTTTTAGTGTGTCAGATTGTCAAGCTATAGTGAAAAAAGCAGTAGTAGAAGCTATGAAGAGAAAATATCGTAGAGAAGTTTTTACAGAGGATGGACCAGTATATAAAATAGAAGTAGCCATATTGAAGGATATTGTTACTCTAACTGTAGATACTTCAGGACCAGGACTACATAAAAGGGGCTATAGGGAAAATGCAGGAGAAGCACCTTTAAAAGAAACTTTAGCAGCAGCTTTGGTTCTTATAAGCAAATGGACACCTGATCGGCTGCTCTATGATCCTTTTTGTGGTTCTGGAACCATACCGGTGGAAGCTGCAATGATTGGAAAAAACATGGCTCCAGGTTTAAGAAGAAGCTTTGTTAGCGAAGGATGGCCTAATATTGATAGAAGCATATGGCAGAAGGTTAGAAAAGAGGCTGAAGGGGCTATAAATGATAAAGAATTTATTATTTTTGGTTCTGATAAAGATGGAAAAATATTAAAAAACGCAAGGGAAAATGCTATAAAGGCAGGAGTGGAGGCTTATACTAACTTTCAAAAACTACCTATAGAGGAATTTAGTTCACGAAAGAAATATGCTTATATTATAACTAATCCTCCCTATGGAGAAAGATTGGGTGAGGAAAAAGAGGTTCGAAAACTCTATGAGATTTTAGGAAATCTTTATAAGGCACACGATGAGTGGTCCTTTTTTGTATTAACTTCCTATTACGAATTTGAAAAGTGCTTTAAAAGAAAGGCAGATAAAAACAGAAAGCTATACAATGGTAGGCTCTTATGTTATTATTATCAATACATAAATAATGCAAAAAAATAAAGAAGCTGCGCTTCTTTATTTTTTGCTTAAATTCTATAAACTTTATACTTTCTTTAAGTTTATTTCATAAGGATCTACATATATAGTTTTATTAGTGGTGTATATTACCATTCCTGGCTTAGCTCCAGAGGGCTTCTTTACGTTTTTTACCTCAGTATAGTCAACGGCTACCTTAGTTGAATCCTTAGCCTTACTATAATAAGCAGCTAAAATTGCAGCTTCCTCCAAGGTTTTATCAGATATATTATTGTTATTCTTTATAATAACATGAGAACCAGGAATATTTTTAGTATGGAGCCAGATATCCTTTTTATCTGCGAATTTTAAGGTTAAATAATCATTTTGTATATTATTTTTCCCAACATAAATGTCAATGCCATCGGATGAAAGAAAGTGTAAAGGCTTAGATTGTGCCTTCTTTGTCTTACCGCTGCTCTTTTTAAATTTTATATATCCGGTTTCTACTAGTTCATTTCTAACGTCTTCTATTTCATCATAGCTATCACAATTCAAAATGTTAGTTAGGACAGATTGTAGGTATTCTAATTCAGCTTCATTTTTTTCAAGTTGCTCTAGAGCAGCTTCTTCTGTCTTTTTTAATTTATTGTATTTTTTAAAGTAATATTGAATATTTTCTGAAGGAGTATTATTTTCCTTTAGTGGTATGATAATATATTCTTCCTTTTCTGAGTAATAGTTATATACCTTAACACTTTTATCTCCTTCTTTTATGGAATAAATATTGGCAGTAAGGAGCTCGCCATAAAGTTTGTACTTATCTTTTTGCTTACATTCCTGTAGTGATTGCTTTAGTATGATGCTTTTCTTTTTACATCTATCAATATTGTTGATAACAAGCTTTTGGAGATCTGAGCTTTTCTGATTTAGCCTGTCTTGCTTATCCTTAGTGTAATAGAATAGGTCTAATAATTTACTAGCAGTATCATATTTAGTAACTTTATAATCCTTCATTGTGGATAAGTAAAAACAATAAAAATCTTTGTAATTACCCTTGCTATCTGAGTAGAGGGTATAGGTAAAGCTATTTTGATTAATGGATTGAAAGAAGTTTTTTGCAAATTTCAAAAGGTTCTTTAGGTCATCAGGCTTGTTACCAGAACTATTAGTTTGAAACAAGTATACTATTTCCTTGGATAATAAGGAGCTTACTCCTGTGAATATTTTAGTTAAAATTGAGCTGTCAGAAATTGAGACAGAAGAATCTAGGTCTATATTAACATCCTCAGAGAAATCTAAAGGATTTAGCTTATTAGGTTCTGGAGGAAACTTATAATTAATGCCGGGATATATGGAACGATATGAATTTATATTGGGAGTAATATGCTTAATGCTATCCATTACAATATTATCCCTTTTTCTAATCAAGGTAATATTACTGTGACGGCCCATAATTTCAACAATTAATGTATAAATACTGTCAAAGCCCATCTCATCTCTGCTTTCAAAATCTAGACATAGAATTCTATCACAGTGCCTTTGCTCAATGTTGATTAATTTAGCTCCTATTAAGTATTTTCTTAAAAGCATACAAAACATAGGAGGCTGCATTGGATTAGCCTTGCTTCTTTCAGTTATATGAATTCTAGGATAATTTGAGCTTGCGCTAATTAGAACCTTAATGTTTTTATTGTCCTTTCTAAAGGTTATAATAATTTCATCCTTTTCAGGCTGATTAATCTTATCTACTTTTCCATTTAATATATTATCCTTAAGCTCTAGGCATAAGGAGTGCAAAAATATACCATCTAAAGCCACCTTTATCATCCTTCCTGTGGTCACAAGTAATATGTATAGTATTTCAAATGTACGACATGCTTTAATGTTATGATAAAGAAATTGCTATTGTCAAGTGGATAGTCCAAATAAGATATTTTTCTAGTATGTGATTAAAAATGTATAAAGTGTCAATAATTAAACTGTACATTTTCCCATAGGCAGATGTAGAGGTGAAAGCTTAATGGAGGACCATGAGTTTTTGTTAACTGAGGCAAATGTAATTAAAATTGATTCCTCAGTGCTTAATTTAATACCAGCAGAGTTTGCTATTAAAAACGGAATCCTTCCCTTCAAGGTTAAAGATAATCTTTTATATATAGCTACTAGAGATAATGATTTTAAGGAATTAGGTTCTAGATTAAAATTAATTACCAAAATGAAGATATCCATAGTTGAGAAAAATATTGAGAATTTAGATAAACTGATATCTAAAGCTTACAAGCATTTGAGTTTTTTAAGGGCTATAGATAATTTAAAAAATGAACTAAAAGTTGATGAAGTTAAGTTTAACAGCACGAAGGAGTCTCAAGATAATCTTAATGCCCCAGGGGTAAAAATTTTAGACTACATAATTAATACGGCTATTGAAAGAAGGGCTAGTGATATACATTTTGAGCCCTATAGTAGTTATTTTCAAATACGGTATAGGATTGATGGTAGTCTATGTCAATTCTTTAAGCTTCCCATAGAGGTTTATGGCACAGTTACAACAAGGCTTAAGGTACTAGCTCAAATGGATATATCTGAAAAAAGAGTCTTTCAAGATGGGAAATGGAAGCATGTTTATGAGGATAAGGAATTTGATTTACGAGTATCTTCTATACCTGTAATTCATGGTGAAAAGTTTGTTGTAAGAATATTAGATAAAGCCAATTTATTTATTAGCTTGGATAAGATTTACTACAAGGAAGCTCAAAATAAGTTGGTAAAAAATATTCTAATGAAGGGTAGTGGCATAATTTTAACTACAGGCCCAACAGGTAGTGGTAAATCTACCACCCTATATGCTATGCTAAAGGCGCTAAACATGAAGAGTTGTAATATAACAACCATAGAAAATCCTGTTGAGTATACTATAAAGGGCATAAATCAAATAAATGTAAACCCAAAGGCAGGAATAACCTTTGCAAGTGCTTTAAGAAGTGTTTTGCGGCAAGATCCAGATATTATAATGGTAGGGGAAATTAGGGATGAACAGACTGCTGCTATTGCTATCAGAGCTGCTATAACAGGACATTTAGTATTATCTACTCTTCATACTAGGGATGCCAAGGGAGCTATAACTAGGCTACTAGAAATGGGAGTAGAAAAATATTTGCTAGCAGATGCTTTATTAGCTGTTATAGGCCAAAGACTAGTTAGGAAGATATGTCCTCATTGCAAAGAGAGCTATAATCCATCTCAGTTTGAAAAGGATATCCTAACGATAACTGATGAAAGACAGCTATTTAGAGGAAGAGGATGTGGCTATTGTAATAATACTGGTTATCTAAATCGTCAGGTTATAAGTGAAATAATATCTATAGATGAGGAAAAAAGAAGAAGTATATTAATTAGTAATAACAATGCTGATAGCATTGGCAGTAATAAAGATGAAAGTTTGAAGGCTCAGTGTAAGGACTTAGTTATGAGTGGGATAACAACAACAGAAGAGTTTATTAAGGTTTGTAATGGATAGGTTTTTAAAGGTGATAAAATGAAAGTATTTCGATATATATCAGTAAACTGTGAAGGAGATATTGTAAAGGGTCAATGGGAAGGCAATAATGTAAAAGAGCTTATGGAATATTTAAGTAATAAAAAGGAATACTTGATTTTTGCCGATAAAGAGAAATTTCATATTAAAAAACTCCAATTTAAACAAGGAATTAAGCTTAATGAACTAGCCTTCTTTTGCAAGTTTTTCGGAACCATGCTAGAAAGTGGAGTATCCTTACTAGAAGCTTTGAGAATTAATAGTTTACGATTTAAGAAAGGAAAATTGTATGAGAATAATATTTACATTGCTCAAGCCTTAAGGAGAGGAGATTCTTTGCATGAAGCAATGAATAATTGTCCCCACAGATTTCCAGAATTTTTAATTAATATGGTTAAGATAGGGGAGGAGTCAGGAAATTTAGGGGAGGTATTTAACAATTTATATACTTATTACTATAAAAAAAGCAGGCTTCGTAAAAAAATAATAGAAGTATCTATTTATCCAACCTTTGTAATGGTATTTAGTATATTTTTAGCTTTAGTTTTATTAACCACCGTAGTTCCATCCATGCTAGAGATGATTATATCTATAGGTGGGGATATTCCCTTATTAACAAGAATAACCTTATTTGCCAGTACTCTTCTTGTTAATTACTTTCCATATATTATAGCTATTACTTTAGCTCCTTTACTTCTTTTGGTTTATTTCTTTAGGACTGGAAAAGTAAATTTTTCTTTTATAAGAAGGAAGCTACCAATTATAAAGGATATTTACTGTAAAAGCTGTTGCTATGATTTTCTTTATGCATTGTTTTTATTATATCACAGTGGAATAAATATAGTTGCAGCCATAGAAGAGGCTGGGGCTGTGATATCTGATAGCTACATAAGGAATCAAGTATTAAAAAGTGCTAATCTTATTAGAGAAGGAAGCAACATAGTTGAGGCTTTAATGAATCTAGATATTATTGATTATAGTACTTTAGCTTTGATTGGATTAGGAGAAGAGACGGGGAAGTTAAGTGAAATATTAAAACGCTTATTATTGATGAATGAAGATGAATTAAGCTCTCGACTGGAAAAGCTCCTTCAGTTGCTACAGCCTATATCTATATTGATTGTCGGTCTATTGGTTGGTAGTATAGTCATTTCAATTATTTTACCTATGTTTAGTATATATAGGGTTTAAAAGGTGTGTTGCAGCTTGAAAAAGGCTTTTACCCTTTTAGAAGTAACTATAACTATATCTCTTGTCATACTTTTATTCAGTAGCTGTGCCTTCCTTTATAAGTACTACATTAGTTTTAGTAAAGATAGAATTGTTTCTTTTTACTCTGAACAAATTTTTGAGGCTGTTATCTGCCTTTACCAAGAACAAGAGGGCAACTTAGATGCTATGAAACTGGTTCAAGGGGTGAAGGATCTAATAAATTTAGATATTACTGTTACTTCTATGAATACTGATGAAAAGCTGTTTACCCTTGGCTTTACTAGTGAGGGGAAGTATTACTGGATAAAAATTGATATTAAAAATAGAGCTTTTACAGTAACGGATATAGCGGGAGATAGAATTATATATGAGAATTAGAAAAGGTTATACCTTCATTGAACTTTTAATGGTTTTATGCATAATTAGTATATTATTCTTAATCATGACTAAAGGAATAAAAGGATATAAGAGACTGGAAAATGATATTGTAGTTGAACAATGCAGTAATTCAATTATGACCTTTATTTATAGCTGTAGGGAATACTGCTATTTAAATAAAGTAGAGGGTTATATTTTGTGTGATCAAGTCAGTAATACTTTTAGCTTCTATACTGGAAGCAGTCGTAAGCAGATACTAAGGCTTCCACAGGGCTTTGAATTAGATTTGCTCAATACAGCTTCACAAAATCAAAGAATAAATATTGATTATAAGGGATTTACCTCAGATGCTTGCACTATTAAATACTTCGATTTATATGGTATAGAACATAAATTAACTATAAGTGTAGGGACAGCGTATGTGGAAATTAAGAATTAGCAAAGGTTATACTCTATTAGAAGTAATGGTAGCTTTGAGTATCTTCTCCTTGATGCTTGTTGCTGCTTTTGAGATGTATATGGCCAAGGTTAGATTAGAAAAATTGAATAATGAGATAGCAAATTATATGAATTGTATTGAAGTAGCTGCTAGAAATATCACCTTAAATCATAGCCATGATGAGTTACTAGCCTATAGGGCAGAAGATATATGGTATATAGACCATCAGCACTTAAGTGTAGATAAGCTAAGTGAGCCTCAAATTTTAGCTTTATTAAAGCCTAGCACAGATAATGAGGAGACGTATCTCAGTGTAAAAATATCAGGTGCCGATGTGTTAAAGCTCACTTTTACATTGAAATATAAAATTGCAGGGAAGGTTGATGTCATAGAATATGAAACATACAAGGGGAGCTACAATTAAGAAAGGTAATAAAGGCTTTACTTTAGTTGAAGTGACCACGGCTATTGCTATTATGAGTATACTTATGACAGTAATCTTACTTGTGGTTGCATACTTTATAAAAGAATTTAAGACTGCTGCTACAGAAAACAGAGAAGCATTTTATATTAATGAAGCCTTAAGGTTCATTGAAAATGAAATTTTAAGTGGCAATAAGGAAGTGAAGCTACAAGAAAATGTTATAGAACTACGAAGATTTTCTGAAGATAGAATAGATTACATCCGGCAAAGTGAGAACAACTTAGTTATTGAGTATTCTATCGCTGGAAGAATTGTTACAGTTAATGTGTTTTTAAAAAATATTTTAGATTTTAACATAGAAAAATATGGCCGACTGGTGATAGTTAATATTGTAAGTAGCAAAGGAGAAGTGTATTCAAAATGCATAAATATGGCATATGTAAAGTAAAAAAAGGCTATATGGTTATTTATGCTTTACTAGCAGGCTTTTTTCTGTTAACCATTTCTTTGTTAATCTTTAAATTTGAATTGGAAAGGAGAAGAAGTTTAAGTGTTAGGAGGAATGCTTTAGAGAATAAAAGTGAAAATGACTATCGGAGAGAAAAGGTCTTTTCAAGCCTGCATCATTTATTAAAGGAACAAGATATTCATTGGAGTAAATCTAGCATTGTTGAATATTTGAAAACCTATGGGTCAGACCTTAACTTGGATTGCGATGGTATGAGATTGGGTTTTCTTCCACAGGAGGAGCATTTTATATTAGTTTATAACTATAATCTCCACTATAATCAAGTAGAGCATTATGACATTGATATTACAGATGAAGGACTCATTTTTCATTTATTAGGCAATGAATTTGTGGGGAGATATTGATATGTTTATTAGTGAAGTAATTAAGGTATATGAGGATAATATACAGGAAATTATAGAGGCGCTTAAGAAAAAAAGTCTAAAAAAGCTTAAGTTTATTTTTTATGAGGAAGATATATATATTGATACAATATATATCCCTAAAGTAAAAAGAGCTTGGTTAGATAATGTAATAACACATAATTTAGTTTGTAGTTTTGAAGATATCAGCAATCTATCCTTTAGCTATGAAATTATTAGTAAGAAAAATAAAAAATATAAGATTATGCTATATTGCATAAATTCCAAGAAAAACATTTTATATAATAGTATAAGCAGTAGGCAGCAAGTTGTTGGAGTATATCTTATTCAACACTGTTATCACTATTTTGTAAAAAAAGCATTGAAAGTGAAGAATTTTATATTAGTATTTGATTCTAATAATTATACCTACATAATATCTTCAAGTGAGGGTTTTTTGAAAAATAGTTTATTATATAATCGTAAAGAAATGCCAGTTATTATAGAATCCCTTAATAAAATGTTGAATGATTTTAACAATAAAGGGGAGCAGGTGCCTATAATCATAACCCTAAATTATGAAAAAGCAAATCTACTTATGGAAGGGCTAAGTAATTATTGCTTTAAGAATATGGGTACAGTGAATGAATCAAAAATAATAAGAAAATATACAGGTGTGTTTTAATGAAAAGACATAACTTTATAATGAAGGAATATGAAAAAATGCTTAAGAAAAGAGATAATAAAATGTATAAAACCATATTAATGTTTTTACTTACAATTAATTTGATAACTTTTTCTTTCCTTTCCAGTAAAAAAGAAGAATTAGCTGCTGCTAGTAGCAAAGCGGTTTTTAATATAAAAGCTTATAAACTTTCATATGCAAAGGAAGATTATAAATATATATTTAATCTCAGAGAAAGCTTTGAAAAGTATTTAGGTAAATCAGTTAAGTTAAAGTCCTTTTTCTTTGATGAAGGCAAGATATGGGTTGAAGTTATGGGAAAGGATGAAATTGCTTGTATAGATCTTTTAAAAGCATTAGAGGAAGGAGAAGAATTTTTTATTACTGAACTTTCAACTATTGAGAATACGCAAGAGGGTTATAAGCTTTCTTTTCATATTACTACGAAGGAGAGTAATCAAAGTAAATGAAGAGGTTCATCTATTGCGCTGCATCCATAATACTAATAATAATTTTTTTGATTCAAGGAAAACTTATATTATGTACCAAAAGGGAGATAGAAAGGTTAAGGGTTACTTTAGAAAAAGAAAATTCAAATAAGCCAATGGAAATAAAAGAAGAAAAAGCTATAAGCATAAATAGCATAATGATGTTGCTTTACTCTAAAAATAGGCAATATGAGGTGAAGAATTTAACCTTAAAGGAGGAAGGGAAAAGGGTAGAAGTAGAAGTTAACTATTTTGGACATATAAATCAGTTGAGAGATACTTTTAAAGAAATACTGGCCTTTCAAGGATTTGATAAAGTAATAAGATATCATGAGGATGATAGTGGCTTAAAAAAGCTTAGGTTTTCTTTTAACCTTACAAAGTAATCGTTGTAAAATTTGTTGGTTTGTCAAACATA
>DGDR01000247.1:11281-11476 GCA_002385545.1 Clostridium sp. UBA3947 | reverse complement strand
CTAACCCCTTGAACATTGGAACGCGGAATTATTTCAACATTCTTACCCTGTGAAAGCAAATCATTTACAACCTTTCTTTCTGCTGATGTTAACCCGTCCAATGAACCTGTAAGTTTACCTACAGTACTACGCGTTCCCTTACTAATAGCCCTATGCCCATCCGACAAAGCATCTGCAGCATCATCGCCATACTTA
>DGDR01000247.1:0-11040 GCA_002385545.1 Clostridium sp. UBA3947 | reverse complement strand
TGCAGCATCATCGCCATACTTAATGAAGCCGCCGTCTGCAAGCGCTAAAGCCTCATCACCATACTTCAGCATACCTCTGAACATATTTCCGAACTCATCTGCATGCTTGAACAGGAACCTGGACTTATCTAAGGTTTCAACGCCATACTTTATGCCTTTATATAAACACTTACCACCTTGTACTATGGCACTACCTACTATTGGTATTACTGCTGTAAAGGATAAAGCTGCATTAACATAGTCTCCTTCGAAGAGATATATAGCTCCATTTACTACATCAAAGACGTCTCCAATTCCTGGTATAAAACCTAAAATATCTAAGACTGTATGTAAGGCTCTCAACCAGAATGGTCTATCTTCATCAGCGCTTAAACCAAATGGATCTATGTAGCTTATTGGGTTTCCGTTAACATAAGCATATCTGTTTAAGGTTCTTCCGTCAACTACACTTCCTATAACTACATCCATGTTTATAAATCTCTTTATAGTTGGATTATAGTATCTTGCCCTCATGTAGTAAAGACCATTTTGATCTGTCATTACTCCGTCTCTACCATTATATAGGAATGGTGTATCTGAAGAACCGCTCCTGCTGATTAATTCTCCGTATGGGCCATAGCTAAATCTATCTGTTACTTTTCCTGTTGAATCCGTTAATGCTGTAGTACTTCCTCTTCTATCGAAGTGGTATACCTTATAAGCGCCAGCGGATGATTCTTCTGAAATTAGGCCTATACCGTAAACATAGAAGGTTTGGCTTCCATCTGGGTTCTTCTTTATTAATAGCTGACTCAAGGTAGTATGAGGATTTACAACATATTTTGTTGTTTTTCCATCTACTGTTACTGACTTTCTAATGTTCTCTGCATCATAAGTATAAGTGGTTGTTCCAGCTTTTATTAGTCTGTTTCTACTATCGTATTGAAAATCAACCATTGCCCCAGAATTACTTATAGGACCTTTAATCATATTTCCGTCAGCATCGTATTTAACAGCTTGTCCATTGAAGGTTTCCAATCTGTTATCTGCTCCATAGGTCATAGTAGCGTCCATTAATGATGTTGGATCTACCCCATTGCTTCTGCTTTCTGTCTGAACATTTCCGTTAGTATCATAAGTGAAATGATACTCATCTATAACCTTTCCGCTCTTATCCTTGATTATTAATGCAGTTAATTCAGAAGCATCATTGTATTCTCTTACTTCTGTTGAACCTTCTGGCTTCGTGGTCTTTATTAAGTTTTGATTTTTGTCATATTCATAGGTCGTTACTCTGCCTGCCCAGTCTGTTACCTTAGTAAGTAAATTTCTACTATCATATTGGTAGCTAACGGCTTTACCGCCAGGATAAATGAGCTTGGTTAAGTTTCCTACGCTGTCATATTCATAACCTATGACATTACCTTCTGCATCCTTATACTCAATTACTCTATTTAATGCATCGTATTTTCTTGTTATTTTTCCACTTTTATCTGAGATTTCAGTTACATTGTAATTACCATCATAAGTATAAGTAACAGTTTCTTCTACATAGGAGATTGCCTTTACAGCACCAGAAGCATAGTAGCTTAATGTAGTCTCTTGCTTTCTTCCGTTTATACTCTTTGTAAGGTTATTATTTAAGTCATATTGGTAAAATAACTTCCTACCAGAAGTATATTCCTCTGAAGTCAACCTGTTAGCCAAATCATAACTATAAGTTACTGTGTTGTTATTTGGATCCTTGACTTGACGTAGATTTCCTTCATTGTCATAGACTTGTTCTGATACTCCGTTAATAGCATCTACTACCTTTACAAGTCTGCCGAGCTTATCGTAGCTTAAAGTATTTTCCTTTTCATTTGGGTTTATACTCTTTACTATGTTGCCTAGTGCGTCATACTCAAAGCTGCTTGCTCTTCCTAATGCATCTGTTTGCTTTACTAGTCTGATCAGACTGTCATATTCGTTATTTATAACAACCTTACCATTAGCATCCTTTGTCACTACTACATTGCCAGCCACATCATATTCTATTTCGGTGGTATTACCAGCACCATCTGTAACTGCAATAACTCTTCCTGCAGCGTCATAGGTCATTGATATACTATTACCTCTAGGATCTCTTGTCTTAGTAAGTCTGCCTTCTCCATCATATTCAAAGCTTGTTTCATTACCAAGGGCATCTATTGTCTTTACAAGCCTTCCGCTATTGTCATATTTATATTTAGTTTCGTTATTGTTTCCATCCTTTTTGCTAATTAAGTTGTTCATTCCGTCGTACTTAAAGGATGTTACATTACCTTCAGGATCTTTTATAGATATTACATTTCCAGCATCATAAGTAAATTCTGTTAAAAAACACCCCAGCGCCTCTCTGCGCCAAGGTGTCCATAAAACACAAAACTTATTATTTTTTATACTACAGCTGATAGTTAGTGCCGCTTAAAACCTGACCATTATTAGCATCTACTGTTACAACAGAGCCATTCTTTAGTATGGATAGGGCATTGTGTGCTCCTACGATTACTGGTATGTCTAAGGCCAGTCCTACGGTTACAGCATGGGAGTCTAAATCTGAATCCTCTACTATGATTCCAGAGGCAGTTCTTAAGTAAGGAACCATATCATTGGTTGTATTGGCAACTACCACTATCTCTCCATTGCTATAGAACTTATCAAAGTCCTCCATTTTCCTGATTAGGCATACCTGAGCTGTGCTCTTACCTTTTACTACACCCTCACCCTGTAATAGCACATTACCTACAGTGTGAACCTTTAATAAATTTGTGGTACCGCTTATACCGCCAGGAGCTCCAGCAGTTATTACTACCACATCGCCATCCTTAACTAATCCAACCTTCTGGGCCTGCTTAACACCCTCTTCAAACATTTCTTCCACGCTGCTTAATGGTGGTACTAAGCAAGGCACAACACCCCAAGAAAGGTGTAGCTGTCTTTGAACCCTTTCATCATCTGTAGGTGCAATGATTGGGCAGAAGGGTCTAAATCTGGATATCATTCTGGCAGTTTCTCCAGAATGAGTAACACATATTATAGCTGCAACGTTCAGTTGCTTTGCTATTGAGCAAGTTGCATAGCTTATTGCATTAGTGATACTATCCAAGGTATCAAACTGCATTGTAGCAAGCATTTTGCTGTAATTGATGGCCTGCTCGGCTTTCATTGCTATCTTAGACATTGTTTTTACACTTTCTATAGGATACTTTCCTGCAGCGCTTTCACCAGAAAGCATTATGGCGCTGGTGCCGTCGTAAACAGCATTTGCTACGTCACTAGATTCTGCTCTTGTAGGTCTAGGATTGTTAATCATAGACTCTAACATCTGAGTTGCAGTAATAACAGGCTTTCCGCTTTTATAGCACTTGTTAATAATCATCTTTTGAACAATAGGAACTTCCTCTGATGGTATTTCAACACCTAGATCGCCTCTAGCTACCATTATGCCATCTGCAACCTGTAATATTTCATCAAAATTATTTACACCTTCACGGTTTTCAATTTTGGCTATTATTTTAATGTGTTCTCCACCTAGCTTCTTTAATACCTTTCTAACCTCATTTACGTCTGTAGCCTTTCTAACAAAGGAGCATGCTATAAAATCAAAGTCGTTTCTAACTGCAAATTCTATATCCTTTATATCCTGCTCTGTTAGGGATGGAAGATGGGTATCTGTTTCAGGAATATTTACTCCCTTATTGTTGCTAACCACGCCACCATTCAATACCTTACAATGAATATCCTTGCCTACAACCTTTACTACTTCCAGTGCTACTAAACCGTCATTTATTAAAACCCTTGTTCCCATATTAACATCCTTGTATAGCTCCTTATGGGATATGGTTGCTCTTTCCTCGTTACCTAATATATCTTCATTAACTAAAACAAAACTATTTCCTTCCTTAAGAGTTACTGAATTATTTTCAAACTTACCCATACGTATCTCAGGACCTTTTGTGTCCATAAGAAGTGGTACAGGCTTTCCTACCTTTTCTCTTATTCTTTTCAGTCTATCAACCCTAACTTTTTGCTCCTCATGGGTACCATGGGAAAAATTCAATCTAGCTACATCCATTCCTTCAAGGATTAACTGTTCCAATATATTGTCATCATCCACCGCAGGTCCAAGGGTACATATAATTTTTGTCATTCTCATGCTAACAGCTCCTATCTATAATTTAAATTTATTCAACCTATTTAAAGAGCCTTTTTCTATCTTTTTATATGTATAAAGCTCTATTTTTAATTTTATCCTTAGTATAATTATTATTCAACAATCCTGATTTTATATAATTTCTATTAAGGGGCTGATTATTCCTAGCTTTTTTCTCTCACTCCCTTCATAATTTTTAGCTTTCTTCTTAAATTATCCCATTAATATAAAATAACCGCAAGGTAATCTATGGGAATTAAAAGTCAAAAGGTATAGGTTAGAAAGCAGATTTTAAGAGCAATTTTGCGGAGTACAAAATCGGTGATTATTTTACTTACTAACATAAAATGAAGGAACTTTGGTGCTAATTAGTACTTGACTTAATTTTCAGAATATTGTATTATTTAATTAGAAATAAATCATATTTTAAAAAATTTAGAAAATGCTTTTCACAGAAAAGAGGTGAAGTTTACAAGCTATTGATAACTTACTTAAACTTAGTAAAATCCCAAATTATTGCTAGTAAAATTCATCCAGAAGGGAGGCAAACTAAGAACTGTATCAACAATTTACTTAGATATAATTTTGGGAAATATGGGTCAATAATGAAGGGAGTGTTGCCTAAACTTGCAAGATAAAGCCTTATCATATATAAACAGAAGCTAGGACTATTACTTTAAATGAGTAGTAAAAATCCTAGCTTCTACTGTTTTTTGTGCTTATAAATTTTCTTTTATTCTTTCAAGCTCTCCTTGCCAATTGTTCCACCAATCTCGGCTCCAGATTCTTATAACCTTCCAACCTCTAGACTTAAGGTATCTGTGTCTATGAACATCTCTTTCTCTTGCCTTCTTAGAGCCCTCGTAAGCAGTATCATCACATTCTATGCCAAGCACATATCTGCCCGCCTTACTATCATATATAGCTAAATCTAATCTATAACCGGATACCCCTACTCCTAAATCTACTTCATAACCTAACTCTGTTAGCTTGTTATAAATAGCTTTTGCCAATTCTCCCTTATTAGCGGCCTCATTAGCCTCTGGGGCCTTGACATCTGCTAGGCTATATAGCAAGGCTTCTCCCTGCTTCTTATCTCCTTCAGATACCTCTCTTACATACTGGAGATACTTTTTCAAGAGCTTAGGTCCATTATTCTTAGTACCTTCTACCTCCAGTTCCTCTGGTTCAATGGAGGTTACTACATAAATCTTCTTTCTAGCTCTGCTTATAGCTACATTAAGTCTGTTTTCTCCGCCTTCTGAGGACAGGGAACCAAAGTTAACGGATACCTTGCCCTTTTCATTTCTAGCATAGGCAGTGGAGAATATAATTATATCTCTTTCATCTCCTTGTACATTCTCAATGTTCTTTACAAACAAGCTTATGTCTTCATTACCGTCCATTCTATTGATCTCAGCATTGTAAAGATTGCCAAAGCTATCATCTTTTATAGCTCTCTCTTCTAACATATCATCGATTAAATCCTTTTGCTGTATATTGAAAGTAATGATACCTATTGTCTCATTTTCCTTTCTTTCCTTAAGAATCTTATCGATGAGCTCCACAACCTTTTCTGCCTCTTCCTTATTCTTTCTGTCAACCCAGGTACCTTGAACCATAATTCTTTCGATAGGTTTTTCCACGCTGTTTTCCAATTTTATAAGATTTGGCGATACTTCTAGGCGACCATTATAAAAGGCATAATTTGAGAAATTAATAAGCTCGTCGTATCTGGAACGATAATGATAATTTAAATGTACATAATCATAATTTACTTTTGCTAGATCTAAAAGGCTTTCCTCTTCTAAGGCTGCTGCTGTTTCTATATCCTCTACCTCTTCTTCATCATCCAATCTTACCATAAATATAGAGGTAGGTCTAAGCTGCTTATCATCTCCAGCTACTACGATGGCATTACTACGATATATAGTAGGTATAGCATTTT
Organism: Clostridium sp. UBA3947; assembly: GCA_002385545.1. Taxonomy (GTDB): domain Bacteria; phylum Bacillota; class Clostridia; order Clostridiales; family Clostridiaceae; genus Clostridium_AU. The sequence continues at coordinate 4,939 of DGDR01000247.1, read as the reverse complement.
CCACAAACATCTGAGAGGCCTCGTCAAATATCAAAAGGTCAAAGAATCCTTTTTCAAGAGGCATTATTTCAGATACTGTTTCTGGGCTTAGGAGCCAGCATGGGTATAGGTCTGTGAGTATATGTCTGAACTGGCCAATATATTTTCTCAAAGGCCACAGCTTACGTTTCTTATTAGCTTGTCTTTTTAATTCCTTTTCCTCCACTTGATTATTCATCAAGGTATTGTAAAGCTTAGTATCCCACTTGTTAATAATAAGTTCTGGAATAAGGCTCTGCTTTTCTTTCATAAGAGTATTTATCTCTTCTATAAGCAGATTAAACTTCTTATATCTTTCAACACCTTCTCTGTCCTCTTTCTCTGCATCGCTAATCTCTAATAGTATAGATAGTTCTGGTATCATGTTTATAAGCTGCTCATAATGAGACTTGTCCTTAGAATTATCGTAGGCATAGGCCAATACCCTTTCCTGCTCTGTAGTCATATGAGACAACTTAATACTTAAGCTTCTAAATTCCTCATAATGGTTCAAAGCAGAAGAAATCTCCTTCAAATATTCATTTAATGGAGCTTTGCTATATATCAAACGTAATAAATTAAGCTCTTCCTCCTCCATTAAAGCCTTGCTTAAAAAGCTCATTTTATTGGTAAATGCAGCTATTTCTTTATTCACTGCAAGAAGCTCATCCTTTATAGCTCCTTCTCTTCTTTGGTACTCTTGATGGTTGGCTTCCTCCTGACTCTTGTTTTTGCTGTATTTTGCCCAATACATAGGATTCCACCATTGTCCATTATTCAACTTTACCAAAAGATTCTGGTTTTCTTCACCATTTATCTTAGCAGCTAAATTTGCTATACTTGCATCATTTACCCCTTTAGGATTTTGGCAGTACATCTCCAATAGGCTGGCAGCATGTGGTGTTTCTGTTACAGAAAGCTTTATTTCTAAGCCCTGCTCCAGTTGCTCCTCTATTTTGTCTAAAAGCTCTTGAAGATCAAAGCTATCTAAATTATCCTTTAATTTTGCTATAAGCTTATTTTCATCAATGGTTTTTCTATAATCGTAATAGGTGCTTGCAATTTCATTAGCAGTATCTTTAGCAATAGCAACTAAGCTGTCATAAGTCATTCCTTGGAAGGGTCGCTTCTCCCTTAAAGTTTTAAACTCCTCGTAGCCTGGATCCTCCTTGGAGCTTATCTTATTAGATTTAGCATACATCTGCTGAAGACTTAAGCCGAAGGGTCTTTTCTTTTGTAGCACTTGGGCTAAGGTTTCAAGCTCTGCAATATCCTCATCAATTTTTCGGGATTTTTCCTTAATCTGCATTTCCACCATAGAATAGTCCTTTGGTGCAACGGCATCTAAAATAGCTGCTGTCTTGTCATAAAAGGCTCTCTTGTCCTTTTCTGCATCATGTATAATTGCCACCTTTGAATTAAGCTGGGAAATTCTATTGTAGATAACATCTAAGGCTGCTCTTTTTTGAGATACCATAAGAATCTTTTTTCCCTTGCTTAGGCCATCGGAAATAATATTAGCAATAGTTTGCGACTTTCCTGTTCCTGGGGGTCCATATATAACTAATTGATCTGAATCACTTACACTTTTTACAGCCTTTTCTTGGCTATAGTCCAGAGAGGACATAAAGTAGAAATCCTCTTCTCTTATTTCCTGCTTATCTTCACCAAGTGCCTTTTTGCTTGTATTATCTCCATTGGTATTTATCAAAAGCTTATCTAGAAGCCTATTGGGCTCCATACCCTGCTCTAGAGCTAAATAGTCATTGTATATAGAATTATTAGCAATAGGAAATCTACCTAGCACTAAATAGTTCTGGACAACCAATTCACCAAGAGCATATTCAGAACCAGCATCCTTTCCTACATGCTCCTTAAACTTTTCAGCCTTGTCCCCAACTTTCCCCTTTATTTCTATACCTGCATCCTTTAAGTAATTTAACAGACTCTCTTGGTTTTCTATCTGTACCTCACTCAAATCATAAAATTCTGTAACCAATTCCTTCTGCAAGGTGGTATTGTTGTACTTTTCAAAGGCCATTAGAAAAACCTTGTTTATTAATATGTACTGTTCTTCTATATTATCTAATAACCAGTTCTCCTTCTCCTTTAAGAGCCTTACAGGGAATAGTAGTAACGGTGCCTTTACAAAGGTTCCATCTTTAAATCGGCCTTCCACATAAGGATAGCCTACATACAATTCATATCTTCCTGTTTCCTTTTCTATAGCATTAATTTCTCTATGCAGGTAACTTAATTGGCTAATTACCTGTGGAATCTCCTCTGCTTGCTTCTTAACTAATATAACCTTTTCGTCATATTCCTTCTCTAGCTTTGCCTTTAAGTCTTTTTTATAGGCCTCCAGCTCCTCACTGGTCACAGGGTTTTCAAGATAAGTGTTTATATCTGCCCAATACTTATCCTCCAACTCTTTCTTATATTTGCTTACAAGTTCTTCCTCATACTTCATTTGACTTGGCAGTAATCTAACCTTGCCAAGACTCCTAGTTACTAAGAACTCTATTATTTGATTATGGATTCCCTTTTCAAACTTATTAAGGGAAAATAAATCAAAGGAATTCTTTTTATAGATTTTCCTCATAACTAAGCTTCGGTTTCTACTACTGATATTAACAAGTCTAGCCTTGTATTTTTCTAGAATTGCATTCATTCTTCCACCACCCTATCTTTTTCTTTATACCTATACTCTGCTAAGAGCAAATCTACCATCCTACCATAGCTTTGTACACCATCCTTCTGACCATTAGTCTTCAAATATGTATTATTAATACTATTCGAAATTTTTTCCACTTTTCCTTCATATTGTGCCCAAAATTCATTATTATCTATTAAATCTCGTCTCATACCAGGAGAATACTTACCTACTAGATCTTTATAGGCTTCAAAATCTACATCTGCTAAAGCATTCATAGAATAGATTAAGGCCAACATCACTCCTGAATACTTAAATTGAGGATCATCATTAGCAGTGCAAGCTAAATAGGCAATATAATTAGCTTCATCCTCCCTAGCAAAGCCTCTCTGGTGGGCCATTTCATGGGTAGTAGTAGCAGGGAGCATAAAATCTCTTATATTAACATTGACATTGGCCTCCCCTGTGTATGGAATGTAGATTCCTGTAATTCCTGTATAGCTCATAGGCTTAGATAGCAAGATTCTTTTGGGCCTACCATACTTGCCAGCAAGCTCTGGGTATTGCTCTGATAGCTTTGCATATCCTTGGGCAGCCTTAGAAAAAACCTCTTTATAGCCTCCTTCAATGGTCATTACTCCCTTGGAATCCTCCTTAACATCCTCTCTAAGCTGTGCAGCCCTTTGAATAAGACTTTCGCAAAGTTTGTATAACTCCTTTTTCGAGGAATTCTCTACTTTTAAGCCAGATATTTTTTCAAAGGATAATCTATTATAATTAAAGCCCCATAAGACCATGAACAATATATAAAGGCTTGATAGATACACCCCTAGGTTTAAAAGTTTAGATAGAAAGCCACCCTTTTTAATACTAATAGCCAGCTTAACTACTAAGGCAATTAATACAAGAAGCAGAAAGCCTAGTAAAAATTCTGCCACAGAAACTGGTACAATACCTGTTATAAGGCTCAGAAGCTGTCTTACAGGCTTATTTATCCCCATAGAATATATGGATTCGACAAAATTAGATAAACTTTTACTTATTATATTCGTAATAATTAATAGTGGTACCATAGCAATAACTATTAGTTTCACTAGAGTTTTCTTATTTATCTTCACAATTTACCTCCTTATAAGCTATCTATCCTCTTCAAAATATTTGATCATAAATTTAATCATATTACAATTTATATAATAATTATTCTAAATGCTGTATAAAAATTAATCAAATTATGATATAATTCAATTATTAGCCTTAAAATTTTGTGTTTTACAACATTTTTTTCATAGTATCAAATAATATAAATCTTAAATATCGAGGTAGTGCAATGATAGCGTATGTTAGTAGTCTACTTACCAATTCCAGAGAGTACAAATTATTGATATATGTTTCCCTTGGCTTATTAATATTATCAATGCTTTTTATAACCATTCTTCTATTTTATATACGAAAGATAAAAAAGATGAAGCAGGAACTAGAAGCTAATCACGATGAACTGACGGAGCTTTATGAAGAACTAGCGAAAAACGATGTAGAAATTCGAGCTCAATACGATGAGCTTTCCTCAACCCAAAACTATCTAGCCAGTGCAGAGGAACGTTATCGCTTAGTTTTAGACTCCACCAATGACGCCATTTGGGATATAGACATTAAAAATTATACTATATTTCACTCAGAAAAATGGTACGAGCTTTTAGGCTATGATGAAAAGGATTTCGATGGTTATCTAAGTTCATGGAGAAAGTATGCCCATCCAGAAGATTTACCAAAGATTATAAAAGCTCTTAAAGATAATATATCAGGAAAAACGTCCTTTCTTATATGTGAATATAGAGTAAAAACAGCTAGCGGTGATTATAAATGGATTAGAACAAGGGGCAAAACCTTGTACAATTCTCAAGGGGAGCCTTATAGAATCATTGGTTCTCACATGGACATTACAGAACTTAAGGATTATGAGGATGAGTTACAATACATAGCTTATCACGATCCATTAACAGGCCTCTATAATCGATTGTACCTCTATGAAACCGTTGGCACAAGATTAAGTTTCATGAAACCAAATAATAACGACATCCTTGACGCTATGGTATTTATAGACATAGATAACTTTAAATTTATAAACGATACCTTAGGTCATTCCTTTGGTGATAAATATTTACTAGAAGTAGCCATGAGATTACTAACCTTTACTGAGGACAACTATGAATTATTTAGACTTAGTGGCGATGAGTTTGTATTTTATTTAAAAAACATTCGTAATAAGGA
>DGDR01000139.1:454-10500 GCA_002385545.1 Clostridium sp. UBA3947 | reverse complement strand
TCAAGTCCGTAGTTGTATCAAGCACTATGGGACCTGGAATTAAAATTAATCCAGTTAAGGTTCTTGAATAGTATTGACAAGATCTATGTTGTTTGATAAAATGGCATAGGTTAATTGAATAAGGTAACAAACCGTAGACAGTAGGTGCCATTTGGCGTAACGGGTTCCAACCTACCGAGGGTTCCGATACATTACGATTGTTGGGTCTCTCTGCGTCTGCGGGAGACTTTATTATTTATGTAAAGAACTGTGAGAAGCGTAAGGAGGTGGACACACAGTGACAAATAAGAATAGAGCTATAAAGGAAGCAAAGGTTGCGGAAATAAAAGAAAAGTTAGAAAAGGCACAAGGTGTTGTACTTGCTAGCTATCAAGGTTTAACTGTAGAAGAAGATACAGCATTAAGAAGAAAATTAAGAGAAGCTGGTGTTGAATACAAGGTATATAAGAATACAATGACAACATTAGCTGCTAAGGAACTAGGCCTAGACGGAATAGTTCAATATCTTGAAGGACCAGTATCCATAGCTTTCAGCTATGATGATGCAACTGCAGCAGCAAGAGTTTTAAATGATTTCGCAAAGGATCATAAGAAATTAGAGCTTAAGGCTGGTATCGTAGAAAAGCAAATTTACGATGCTAATATGATTAAGGCTATTGCAGCTATACCATCAAGAGAAGTACTTATTGCAAAATTACTTGGAAGCTTCAAGGCTCCATTATCAAAATTGGCTTATGTATTAAGTGCAATTAGAGATCAGAAAGAAAACGCATAAAATAATAGAAAATTTGGAGGTGTCTAATAATGACAAGAGAAGAGATCATTCAAGCTATAAAAGAAATGAGCGTATTAGAATTAAATGAATTAGTAAAAGCATGTGAAGAAGAATTTGGAGTAAGCGCAGCAGCTCCAGTTGCAGTAGCAGGTGGCGCAGCAGCAGCTGCAGCTCCAACAGAAGAAAAGACTGAGTTCGATGTAGTATTAGCTAACGCTGGTGCTGAAAAGATCAAGGTTATAAAGGTTGTTAGAGAATTAACTGGCTTAGGATTAAAGGATGCTAAGGAATTAGTTGAAGGAGCTCCTAAGACATTAAAAGAAGGCGTATCAAAGGATGAAGCTGAAGCTATGAAAGCTAAGCTTGCTGAAGTTGGTGCTACTGTAGAATTAAAGTAGTTAATAGAAAAGGCACTTTTTCAAGTGCCTTTTTTAATTTTCATATTGACAGTAGTAATTGGTTATGATAACATAATTAAATGCATGAATTTACATAAAGCCCATGTATTTTTTGTCTTTATTGTAAGTTGAATGAAAATCCTTTTATTAGGTTATACTAAATTATTGAGTTAATATGCAATCCGTTAGAGTACTTCTAAGGGATAGTATATTTTTTATAAGTATTTACAAGGGGTGATAGCTAATGGTACATCCTGTCCAAGTAGGAAAAAGAACAAGGATGAGCTTCGGCAGAGTAAAAGAGGTTACAGACATGCCGAATCTTATTGAAGTTCAGCTAGATTCATACAAGTGGTTTCTAGATGAAGGCCTTCAAGAGGTCTTTGACGATGTCAATCCTATTACGGATTACACAGGGAATCTGGTTCTTGAGTTTGTAGGCTATAAGCTTGATATGGATAATATCAAGTACTCAGTGGAAGAATGTAAAGAAAGAGATGCGACTTATGCAGCTCCACTTAAGGTAAAGGTAAGGCTATACAACAAAGAAACCGGCGAACTTAAGGAACAAGAAGTCTTTATGGGTGATTTCCCTCTCATGACTGAGCAAGGAACATTCATAATCAATGGTGCGGAACGTGTTATTGTAAGCCAGCTGGTAAGATCACCAGGTGTTTATTACAGCGTTTCTAGAGATAAAACTGGTAAAAAGCTATTTGGTTCAACCGTTATACCAAATAGAGGTGCTTGGTTGGAATATGAAACTGATTCCAATGATGTTGTCTATGTTAGAATTGACAAGACCAGAAAATTACCTATTACCATTTTAGCTAGAGCTATGGGTATAGGAAGTGACCAAGAAATATTAGACTTTTTTGGCGAAGAAGAAAGACTTAAGGCTACAATAGAAAAGGATAATACAAAGACTAAAGAAGAGGCTTTATTAGAAGTATATAAAAGGTTAAGACCTGGTGAGCCTCCAACTGTGGATAGTGCCGTAGCTTTAATTGATTCCTTATTTTTTGATGCTAAGAGATATGATCTTTCTAGAGTTGGACGTTATAAGTTCAATAAAAAATTAGCATTAAGTTTAAGAATTACTAATCAGATTGCAGCAACAGATATAGTTCATCCTGAAACTGGTGAAGTGCTAGTACAAAAGGGTGAAAAAATTGATAGAGAAGTTGCTGTAAAAGTTCAAAATTCAGGCATTAACTCTGTACAAATACTAGTTGATGATAAAGTAATAAATGTAATTGGTAATAATTTTGTTGATATACATAGTGTTGTTCCCTTTGATATCAGTGATTTAAATATAAGAGAATATGTTCATTATCCTACCCTAAAGGAGATCCTTAACAGCTCCGATGATGAAGCTACAATAAAGGTAGAAATTAAGAAAAATATCCATAGATTAATTCCTAAGCACATTATAAGAGATGATATTTACTCCACAATTAGTTATGAGCTTGGATTAACCTATGGTATTGGTGACGTTGATGATATAGATCATCTTGGAAATAGAAGAATTAGATCTGTGGGAGAATTGCTTCAAAATCAATTTAGAATTGGTCTGTCCAGAATGGAGAGAGTAGTTAAGGAGAGAATGACTATTCAGGACCAAGAAGGTATAACTCCTCAAGCCTTAATAAATATTAGGCCAGTGGCTGCTGCCATAAAAGAGTTCTTTGGAAGCTCCCAGTTGTCACAATTTATGGATCAAACAAATCCACTGTCTGAGTTAACAAATAAGAGAAGATTATCAGCTCTAGGACCAGGTGGTTTATCTAGAGAAAGAGCAGGCTTTGAAGTAAGAGACGTTCACCATTCTCATTATGGAAGAATGTGTCCAATAGAAACACCTGAAGGTCCAAACATTGGATTAATTAACTCATTAGCTACTTACGCTAGAGTTAATGAATATGGATTTATAGAAACTCCTTATAGAATAGTAGATAAGAAAACAGGAATAATTACTGATGAGATTAAATATTTTACTGCTGATGAAGAAGATCAGTATTATATAGCTCAGTCTAATGAACCTATCGGAGAAGACGGAAGATTCCTTGACAAGAGGGTTACTGTTAGAATTAGGGAAGATGTTATCGTTGTTCCAAGAGAAGAAGTGGAACTGATGGACGTATCTCCTAGACAATTGGTATCCGTTGCAACAGCGATGATACCATTCCTTGAAAATGATGATGCTAGCCGTGCTTTGATGGGATCTAACATGCAGCGTCAGGCTGTACCATTGCTAAAGCCTGAGGCACCAATCGTAGGAACCGGTATCGAATATAAGGCTGCCTATGATTCTGGTGTTCTGCCAAAAGCTAAGAACAGCGGAGAAGTTGTTTATGTAAGCTCTAACGAAATCAGAGTTAAGAGAGATTCTGATGGTGGTATAGATGTATATAAATTGCTTAAGTTTAAGAGATCTAACCAGGGAACCTGCATAAATCAGAGACCTATTGTTAATAAGGGAGAGAGAGTAGAAGCAGGTGCAATACTAGCAGATGGTCCATCTACTGATTTAGGAGAAATAGCATTAGGTAAAAATATAAGAATAGGATTTATAACTTGGGAAGGTTATAACTACGAAGATGCTATGCTTATTTCTGAAGAGCTAGTTAGAGATGACGTATTCACTTCTATTCATATTGAAGAATATGAGGCTGAATCTAGAGACACTAAGCTTGGACCAGAAGAGATAACTCGTGATATTCCTAATGTTGGAGAGGATGCTTTAAAGGATATAGATGAAAGAGGTATCATAAGAATTGGTGCCGAGGTAAGATCTGGAGATATACTTGTAGGTAAGGTTACTCCAAAGGGAGAAACAGAGCTTACTGCAGAAGAGAGATTGCTAAGAGCTATATTTGGTGAGAAGGCTAGAGAAGTAAGAGATACATCTCTAAGAGTACCACACGGAGAAGCTGGAATTATCGTAGACGTAAAAGTGTTCACTAGGGAAAATGGCGATGAGCTTCCTCCTGGAGTTAATGAGCTTGTTAGATGTTATATAGCTCAAAAGAGAAAAATATCTGTTGGAGATAAAATGGCTGGTAGACACGGTAACAAGGGTGTTGTATCTAGAGTGTTACCTGAAGAAGATATGCCATTCCTACCAGATGGAAGACCACTTCAAATATGTCTAAATCCATTAGGCGTACCTTCTCGTATGAACATTGGTCAGGTATTAGAGGTTCACTTGGGATGGGCTGCTAGCAAATTAGGCTGGCATGTAGCTACTCCAGTATTTGATGGAGCTACAGAAAGCGACATAGAAGAATGCTTACAAAAGGCAGGCTACGACACTGATGGTAAGACTATTCTTTATGATGGAAGAACAGGAGAGCCTTTCGATAATAGAGTTACCGTAGGTTATATGTATATCTTAAAGCTTGCCCACCTTGTTGACGATAAGATACATGCTAGATCTACAGGACCTTACTCTCTAGTTACTCAACAGCCATTAGGTGGTAAGGCTCAATTTGGAGGACAGAGATTCGGAGAAATGGAAGTTTGGGCATTGGAAGCATATGGTGCTGCCCATACTCTACAGGAAATATTGACAGTAAAATCTGACGACGTTGTTGGTAGAGTAAAAACTTACGAAGCCATAGTAAGAGGAGAAAATATACCTGAACCAGGTGTACCAGAGTCCTTTAAGGTATTAATTAAGGAATTACAGGCTCTTTGCTTAAATGTTAAGGTTCTTGATGAATCTAATGAGGAAATGATAATTAGAGAATCAACCGATGATGAGGTTGAGGATTTAGAAGTTAATATGGAAGGTACTGAAGATTTAGTTGCTCCAGCACCATTAGATGATTACAAGGACGGCGAAGAGGATATTGATGAGGATATAGATATAGATTTTGAAGAACTACCTTTAGATGATTTCCAGAATGAACTGGAATTAGATGATTTTGGCGATGAACACTAATTAATGAAGGGAGGAAAAACCCTTGTTTGAATTGAATAATTTTGACGCTATTCAAATAGGATTGGCGTCTCCAGAACAGATAAGAGAGTGGTCAAGAGGTGAGGTTAAGAAGCCTGAGACAATAAACTACAGGACATTGAAGCCTGAAAGAGATGGTCTTTTCTGTGAAAGGATTTTCGGGCCTATTAAAGATTGGGAATGTCATTGTGGAAAGTATAAGAGAGTTAGATACAAAGGTATAGTTTGTGACCGATGCGGAGTTGAAGTTACTAAGGCAAAGGTTAGAAGAGAGAGAATGGGGCATATTGAACTTGCTGCCCCTGTATCTCACATATGGTATTTTAAGGGCATACCATCTAGAATGGGTTTAATTCTAGATATGTCTCCTAGATCCTTGGAAAAGGTTCTATACTTTGCTTCCTATGTTGTTTTAGATCCTAAGGATACTCCTTTGCTAAAAAAGCAGCTTCTTAATGAAAAGGAGTATAGGGAAGCTATAGATAAGTATGGAGAAGATAGCTTTGTTGCTGGTATGGGCGCTGAAGCTATAAAGACTCTTCTACAAGAAATTGACTTAGAAGAATTAGGCAGAAGCCTAAAAGAAGAATTAAAGAATAGCAGTGGTCAAAAAAAGGTTAGAATAATAAGAAGACTCGAAGTTGTAGAGTCCTTTAGAAAATCTGGTAATAGACCAGAGTGGATGGTAGTGGATGTAATTCCTGTTATTCCACCAGATTTAAGACCTATGGTTCAGTTAGATGGTGGAAGATTCGCTACATCCGATTTAAATGACCTATACAGAAGAGTTATCAATAGAAATAACAGATTAAAGAAGCTATTAGATCTTGGAGCACCAGACATTATTGTTAGAAATGAAAAGAGAATGCTTCAAGAGGCAGTAGATGCTTTAATTGATAACGGAAGAAGAGGTAGACCTGTAACAGGCCCAGGAAATAGACCATTAAAGTCTCTTTCTGATATGCTAAAGGGTAAGCAAGGAAGATTTAGACAAAATCTTCTTGGTAAGCGTGTTGACTACTCTGGACGTTCTGTTATAGTTGTAGGCCCAGAATTAAAAATGTATCAATGTGGTTTACCAAAGGAAATGGCTCTAGAGCTATTCAAGCCATTTGTAATGAAAAAGCTTGTAGAAGGTGGAGTGGCACATAATATAAAAAGTGCAAAGCGAATGGTTGAAAGAGTAATGCCTCAGGTATGGGATGTATTAGAAGAGGTTATTCAAGATCATCCAGTGCTATTAAACCGTGCTCCTACTCTACATAGATTAGGAATACAGGCCTTCCAGCCTGTGCTAGTTGAAGGCAGAGCTATAAAGCTTCATCCTTTGGTATGTACAGCCTATAATGCGGACTTTGATGGTGACCAAATGGCGGTACACGTTCCACTATCTGTGGAAGCACAAGCAGAAGCAAGATTCTTGATGCTAGCTGCTGGAAATATCCTAAAGCCATCAGATGGAAAGCCTGTGTGCGTACCTACCCAAGATATGGTTCTTGGTTCTTACTATCTAACAATGGATAGAGAAGGTGGCAAGGGAGAAGGCAGATGGTTCTCATCCCCAGAAGAAGCTATTATGGCTTACCAATTAGGTGAGATTGATATACACGCCAAAATAAAGGTAAAGATGAGAAAGCTAGTGGATGGTGTAGAGAAATCTGGAATTATAGAAACTACTGTAGGAAAAATCATATTCAATGAATCTATTCCTCAGGATTTAGGTTTTGTAGACAGAAGCAAACCTGAAAATCTTCACCTTTTAGAGGTGGACTTCTTAGTCACTAAAAAGAGTCTTGGAAAGATTATTGACAAATGCTATATGAAATATGGTCCTACAGAAACATCCATAATGCTAGATAAAATTAAAGCTAAGGGATATCATTACTCTAGTATCGGAGCTATAACAGTAGCAGCATCAGATATGATAGTTCCAAAAGAAAAAAAGGAATTGCTTGAAGAGGCAGAAGCTACTGTAGATAAGATTGAAAAGCTCTATAAGAGAGGCTTTATTTCCGAAGAAGAAAGATATGAAAGAGTAATTGATAAATGGACTAAAACTACAGAAGAAGTAGCAGATGCATTAATGAATGGTATGGATAAATTTAATCCAATATTCATGATGGCGGATTCAGGTGCTAGAGGTTCCAAGAGCCAGATAAAACAATTAGCTGGTATGAGAGGATTAATGGCTAATCCATCTGGTAAGATTATTGAATTACCAATTAAGGCATCCTTTAGAGAAGGTTTGAACGTATTGGAATACTTCATTTCTACTCACGGTGCTAGAAAGGGTAACGCTGATACAGCATTAAAAACTGCTGACTCTGGATATCTAACTAGAAGATTGGTTGACGTTAGCCAGGATGTAATAGTTAGATACGAGGATTGTGGTTCTGAAGATGGCTTCTATGTATCTGAGATTAAGGAAGGCATCGAAGTGGTTGAAACCTTATTTGAAAGATTAACTGGAAGATATTCAGCTGAGGAAGTAAAGGATCCTACAACCGGAGAAATCTTGGTTAATAAGGATGAATATATGGATGCTACAATCGCTGAAAAAATAGAAAAAGCTGGCGTTAAAAAGGTTAAAATAAGATCTGTCTTCACCTGTAAGGCTAAGATTGGCGTTTGTGCTAAGTGCTATGGTATGAACATGGGTACAGCACAAAAGATTAATATAGGTGAAGCTGTTGGTATAGTAGCTGCTCAAAGTATCGGTGAGCCTGGTACTCAGCTTACAATGAGAACCTTCCATACTGGTGGTGTTGCTGGAGCAGATATAACTCAAGGTCTTCCAAGAGTTGAGGAATTGTTTGAAGCAAGAAAACCAAAAGGATTGGCTATTGTAACAGAGATATCTGGAACAGTAAGAATTGAAGAAACTAAGAAGAAGAGAACAGTAGTTATTACTAGCGAAACAGGGGAAGAAGTAAGCTACGATATACCATTTGGTTCAAGATTGAAGGTTAATAACGGTGATGTAGTATCAGCGGGAGATGAAATTACAGAAGGTTCCGTTAACCCACATGATATCTTGAGAATAAAGGGTATAGATGGAGTTAGAAATTATCTTCTTTCCGAGGTTCAGAAGGTATATAGACTTCAAGGTGTTGATATTAATGATAAGCACTTAGAAGTTGTTATAAGACAGATGACTAGAAAGGTTAAGGTAATAGATCCAGGCGATACAGATCTTCTACCTGGAGTTATGATAGATGTATTTGACTTCGAAGAAGAAAATAGAAGGGTTATCGAAAGTGGAGGAGTACCTGCTAAGTGTGAACAAACACTATTAGGTATAACCAAGGCAGCCCTTGCTACAGATTCATTCTTGTCAGCTGCTTCATTCCAGGAAACTACTAGAGTACTTACTGATGCTGCAATTAAAGGTAAGATAGATCCATTAGTTGGATTAAAGGAAAATGTAATTATCGGTAAGCTTATACCAGCAGGTACTGGTATGATGAAGTATAGATCTGTTAAACTAAATACTGAAGCTAAAGCTGAAACTGAAGAGACAGTAAATACCATTGAAGCGTAAATTTTAATGCATTGACATGTAGGTTTATAAATGATACAATACAATTTGTGATTTTGTAAATTATATTTAAACTTTTTCTTGTAGTGAGATAAATTCCCTTATCTCACTACAAGCTAAGTTATGGGGGAGGAAGTTAGATGGTTGAAAGACTTTCTGGCAAGAAGGTTATTGGTATCAAACAGACTGGTAAGTCTCTCAGAAATGGCTTTGGTAAAACATTATATGTTGCTAAGGACAGTGATGAGCATCTGATTAACCCTCTAATAAAATTAGCAGAAGAATTAAAGGTAGAAATCATTTATGTAAATACTATGAAGGAACTAGGTAGACTTTGTGGTATAGATGTTGGTGCTGCAGTGGCGCTAATATTAAAGGATTAATCTTGCTATCAACTAATTTAAATAGATTGATAAACCTAATATAAGGAGGTGAAAGTATGCCAACAATTAACCAGCTAGTAAGAAAGGGCAGACAGACAGTTGTTTACAAGTCAGCTTCTCCAGCTCTTAAGGAATGCCCTCAAAGAAGAGGTGTTTGTACTGTAGTTAAAACTGCAACTCCTAAGAAGCCTAACTCAGCTTTAAGAAAAATCGCAAGAGTTAGATTAACAAATGGATATGAAGTTACTGCTTATATCCCAGGAGTAGGACACAATCTTCAAGAGCACAGCGTTGTTCTTATAAGAGGTGGAAGAGTAAAGGACCTTCCTGGTGTTAGATACCACATTATTAGAGGAGCTTTAGACTCTGCTGGAGTGGCTAACAGAATGCAAGGAAGATCTAAGTACGGGGCTAAGAAGCCTAAGAAAAAATAGTTTATTGAATTAATAGTGCTATGTCTTCAGCATTTATATAGATTGTTTATATATCAATTGGTGGAGTACAGAGCACTTTGCGGCGAGTTTTCGTCGAGTACCGATGAACTTAAATTCTAATTGTTAAGGAGGGAAGAAAAGTGCCAAGAAAAGGTCATGTAGCAAAAAGAGACGTATTACCTGATCCATTATATAACAGTAAGGTTGTTACTAAGCTAATTAACAATATAATGGAAGACGGAAAAAGAGGGGTAGCTCAAAAGATAGCTTATGGTGCATTTGATATCGTAGCTCAAAAGACAGGAAAAGATCCACTTGAAGTGTTTGAAGAAGCTATGAACAATGTTATGCCTTTACTTGAAGTTAAAGCTAGAAGAATAGGTGGAGCTACTTATCAGGTTCCAATGGAAGTAAGACCAGAAAGAAGACAGACTCTTGGAATCAGATGGATCTTAACTGCTGCTAGAAATAGAGGCGAAAAGTACATGAGAGAAAGATTAGCTAATGAACTTATGGACGCAGCCAATAACACTGGTGCAGCTGTTAAGAAGAAG
>DGDR01000139.1:0-285 GCA_002385545.1 Clostridium sp. UBA3947 | reverse complement strand
GGAAGACACTCATAAAATGGCTGAGGCTAATAAGGCGTTTGCTCATTATAGATATTAATCCTAAAACTGTTTTGGCAAAGCCAAAACAGTTTTGCGTAATTTAAAAGCTAATCGAGAGGAGGAGAAATAGTGGCTAGACAATATCCATTAGAAAAGTTTAGAAATATAGGTATTATGGCTCATATAGACGCCGGTAAGACCACAACAACTGAACGTATATTATTCTATGCTGGAAAGACCCACAAGCTTGGTGAAACGCACGAAGGCTGTCTCTTATACACATCT
>DGDR01000062.1:16673-31239 GCA_002385545.1 Clostridium sp. UBA3947 | reverse complement strand
CTAGTAGGTGAACAGCACAAGACCAAGGCTAGGCTTGTAGGTGGTATCACGGACGAAAGTATATTAAAGTATCTTGAATCCTGCCAGGGTTTTAGAACCCTTGTACATAGTATAGGAGTATCATTAAAATCAACTGAGGACCCAGAGGGTACAGCATGCTTCATCCTACAAAACTGGGGCAAGGAGGATATATATAATACCGGTACAAAAATTGAATTGGAGTGTCCAAAGAATGGAAGGGAGATAATACTAAAGCTTGATGATTATGATTTCTCTCCTTATGACGATGTACCAGGCAAGTATGCTTTTGAGTTAGACAGACCCGGCGAGGTGGCAGAAGCCACAATTAGGTATTATCTAAACGATGGATTTGAGGTCAAGGAGGCAAGCAAAGAAGAGCCTGTTAACTTTAAAAGCCCTGCCTACAAGGAAATGATTGCCAAGTCCCTGCTTAGTAAGGGGAATAACTATAGGCTAAAGAAGGCTATTGAAAAGGCTAAAAGGGGGGAGGATGTAACAATAGCCTATATAGGAGGTTCAATAACCCAAGGTGCATCAGCAAAGCCAATAAACAAAGAATGCTATGCCTACAAGTCATACAATATATTTAAAGACATGTTTGCTAGTGGTCAAAAGGATAATATACATTTTATAAAAGCAGGTGTTGGAGGTACCCCTTCACAGCTTGGGATGATTCGTTATGAGAGAGATATATTAAGATATGGCAGGGTTGAGCCTGATATTGTAATAGTAGAGTTTGCAGTAAATGACGAAGGGGATGAGACTAAGGGTATATCATATGAAAGTTTGTGCCTGAAGATCCTAGCAGCAGAAAACAAACCTGCCCTTATCTTATTGTTTAGTGTGTTTGTAAACGACTGGAACCTCCAGGATAGGCTAGCACCAGTAGGCTACCATTATGATTTACCTATGGTAAGTGTAAAGGATGCTGTCGTGGATCAATTCAAGCTCACAAAGGACATGGGTAATGTTATTACAAAAAGACAATTCTTTTATGATATATACCATCCAACCAACGAAGGGCACACAATTATGGCAGATTGCCTAGCCTATCTTTTTAAGGTAACTGATGAAGCAGATATATCTAAAGAGGACATTATTATAAATAAAAGTCCAATTATAGGTAATGATTTTAGGGACATAAAGCTGCTCGACAGAAGGGATACGACTCATTTAGCCCAGATTGATGAAGGAAGCTTTACAGGAACAGACACAGACCTTCAAAAGGTTGAAATGGACACAGATGTGACAGGGACAGCACAGTTCCCATATAATTGGATGCACATACCAGGTACGGGAAATAAGAGCTTTACTATAAAGATAAAAAGTAAAAGCCTGATTTTAGTCTATAAGGATTCAGATAAGAGTAACTTTGGTAAGGCTGATATTATAATTGATGGCCAATATGTTAGAACGGAGGACCCCCATATTAACAACTGGACCCATTGTAATGCAGTAATATTATACAAGGATACCGAATGTAAGGAACACACAGTAGAGATTAAAATGGCTGAAGCCGATCAAGACAAATTCTTCACTATACTTGGATTTGGATACACCTTTTGATAAATATAAGCTTTACTAAAATCTAAAATGCTCACATTAGGGCTAGGAAAATCGTTTTTTAGTTATAGGCCAATAATCTGATTGTTGGCCTATAGCTTCTTTGTAAAATAAAAGTAAAAGGCCAGCAGAGGTTCTCTTAGCAAGGGGCAAGGAACACTTGGTAACCTTAAAAAAACGTTCCTCATCCTTTTCTATATCCTTGTACTTTTTATGTATTTTTAAGGCAGTTCTCGCATTAAAGCGGATGAAATTTTCTATAGAGTCTAAAAGATAACTTCCACTACTAACCCTAAACTCATGAACATACTGGTACATTCGTTTCACAAAGGTTTCATATTGACGATGGTTATCTAGGAGTCTGATGTTGGCATGCTGGGGTATAGTCATATCCTGTACTATATGAAGGCTTGCACCTAGGTAAAACAATGCCTTGTCATACTTACCATTTTCCCATAATAGCTTGGCCTTATTATAATAGTTGACCCCCAAATCCATAGCATTTTTCCTGCCATATAGCCCCTTTTTCTTGTAGGGATTATAAAAATGAGAGCTACTTTTAAAGTCCTGGTCAGCCCAAACAGCACCCTTGTTGATCTGGCTAATACAGTTAGTATAGAAGTTGAATTCATATATATAGTTATCATTGCTAAGTATCTTAACAGCCTGCGAATTAATATATTTGTGAACTAAACACTGGGTCTTTATTAGCCTTCTTTTAAAGGGGCTAATAATGCTAAATATCGTCTCTAAAAGATTATCATAGCTTGCTTCTAAAATATTCATTTAGGTCACCTACAAAAAAGAATGCGTTTGCTCAGCTAAGACTTATTCTTTGCAAGTACTAATCTTATTATTTATTGAAAAAAATTTTTATTAGGAAGAATAGAGGACTTAATGCTTATATAAATAGACTTACTGTTTATTAATTAGTAGTTTTATATTATAATAGTTTGGTGATAGCAGTTAAATATAGCCCTAAGATTGTGAGGCGAGCTTAAAAATGGATATATTAGAGCTTATTAAGGCGATTATACTAGGAATTATTCAAGGGATTACCGAATGGCTACCTATCAGTAGTACTGGCCACTTATTACTAGCAGAAGAGTTTCTAAAGCTTGATGTTGATCAGACTTTTATGGAGATGTTTAGAGTAGTCGTCCAGTTTGGTTCAATACTAGCGGTTGTGGTACTTTACTTTAACAAACTCAACCCCTTTTCTAAGAAAAAGACTGTCAAGCAAAAGACTGACACATGGAATCTATGGTTTAAGGTCTTTGTTGCAGTCCTGCCTGCGGCGGTTATTGGACTTCTCTTCGATGATTGGTTTGATGCTAACTTTTATAACTACATAACTGTATCAATCACACTAATAATCTATGGTATCTTATTTATTGTTGTAGAGAACATTAACAAAAATAAAAGGGCAGGTATCCGTGACTTATCTCAGATATCCTACAAAACTGCCTTTATTATAGGTCTTTTTCAGGTACTAGCACTAATACCAGGCACATCAAGATCAGGGGCTACTATCATCGGTGCAATGGTTATTGGGACATCAAGGTATGTAGCAGCTGAGTTTACCTTTTTCCTTGCTATACCAGTCATGTTTGGGGCAAGCCTACTTAAGATATTAAAATTTGGATTGTCCTTTACTCAACTAGAGGCAGCTATTTTGTTGATAGGTACCCTGGTATCATTTATAGTATCAATAATAGCAATTAAGTTCCTAATGAATTATATTAAAAAGAACAACTTTAAGGTATTTGGCTACTATCGAATAGGCCTAGGGCTAATCATACTAGCTTATTTTTTGATATTTGGCTAGGCAATTGATCTTATATTAAAGTATCTTTAATATACATGCATATATGCGTTAAATTCCAATGTGTGGTTTAAAGGAGTAGGAAATGAGTAGGATGGCAAGAAAACAGCTAAAAAAGAATAACAAAAAACCTATTCTCTTAGTGATCACTTTTTTAATATTTGCTGCCTCAGTGCTAGCTTTATTATCGATTAAGAGTATTAACCCCATTGTAACAGTAGAAGCAGGTACAGAATTTCCTGATATAAAAAAATTTGTGAACTATAATTCTAAAAAAGCATACTTTGTGGACAATGTAGAAGAAATCGACATGACTACACCAGCTGTCCATGAGCTTACAATTGGAATTGGCAACAAGACCTATAGTTCAAAGCTACAGGTGGTAGACACTTGCCCACCAAAAGCATATATTTCAGACAGGTCAATCATATCTGGTTCAAATATCGAGGCTAGCGATTTTGTTGACTTAGCCTTTGACGTAACTGAACTTGATATCTACTACAAAGCAGAACCGGACTTTACAAAAGCTGGTTCGCAAGATATAACCATTGTTCTTGAAGACACTAGCGGTAATAAATCTGAGTATACTGCCAAGCTTGAGATTATTCCTGATACAGAACCACCCACTATACAGGGTGTCCATGATCAAACAGTATATATAGGTGATACTATCTCCTATAGGCAAGGTATAATTGTTAGAGACAACAGAGATGAAAATGTTGAGCTAAAAATAGATAGTAGTGCTGTTAATCTTAGGAAAGAAGGAAGCTACCAAGTAATATATACAGCAGTTGATAGTTCTGGCAACGAGGCTGTAGAGATAGCAACTATAAATGTAATGGAAAAGCCAGCCAGTCTTTTGGCTGAAGAAAAGTTATATGAGCTAGTAGATCAGGTCTTGGAGAAAATAATTAAAGATGATATGACAGACTTAGAAAAGTTGTGGGCTATCTACAAATGGACTCGAAACCATATATATTTTACAGGGGATTCTGATAAAACTGACTGGGTGGCTGAAGCTACTCGGGGTATACAAAAGGCATCAGGAGATTGCTTTACCTATTACGCTACTTCCCATGCCCTATTATCAAGGGCTGGTTTTGAAGACATTAAGGTTAACCGAGCAAGAGACAATAGCTATCATTCATGGAATCTTGTAAAATACAATGATCAGTGGTATCATTTTGATGCAACACCAGCCAGTAGAAGCTATTACTATGTATGTTTTATGCGTACAGATGCTGAGGTAGAAGAATATTCAAAATGGCGAATAGACTATTATTATTTTGATAAAAGCAAATACCCTAGCTCAGCTGTTGAACCTATTGAGCATGAAAGAAATGTATATAGATAAATACCAAAACACATGAAAGGGTAAGGGGTTTATGCAAACAAATATACTGCAGTATTTGGAGGAAACAGTTAAAAAGTTCCCAAATAAAGTTGCATTTGCAGATGAAGACTTTAGTCTAAGCTTTACTGAACTATTTGACCAAAGTAGGTCTATAGGAAGTTATTTAATAAGCCAAGACTGTTATAAGGAGCCAGTAGTAGTCTTTATGAACAGGCATCCTAAGGCTATTGCCGCCTTTTTAGGTGTGGCTTATAGTGGCTGTTTTTATGTTCCTGTAGATGAGGAAATGCCCTCTTTTAGGATTGAGTTGATTATAAAAAAGCTCAAGCCAAAA
Organism: Clostridium sp. UBA3947; assembly: GCA_002385545.1. GTDB lineage: Bacteria > Bacillota > Clostridia > Clostridiales > Clostridiaceae > Clostridium_AU. Next base: position 26,142 of record DGDR01000062.1, on the reverse strand, counting down.
GCTCTTATTTGTGATCCGGCTTCTTTAGACTTATTAGAAAAATACAAATATGAGGGACTTGTACTTCTATACGATGACATTGTTAATACACCCATAAATCAAGCTGCTCTAGATAAGATCAGATCAAAGGCCATAGACACTGACCCACTTTATATAGTATACACATCTGGATCAACTGGTATACCAAAGGGGATAGTAGGTAGCCATAGAGCAGTCATTGATTATATTGAGAGTCTGTCACCAGTTCTTTCTTATAACAGTGAGACAGTGTTTGGTAGCCAGAGTCCCTTGTATTTTGATGCTTGTTTAAGGGAGATTATTGGGACTATAAAGCATGGTTCTACTACTTATCTCATCCCTAAATCCTATTTTATGTTCCCAATAAAGCTTGTTGATTTTCTTAATGAATACAAGGTCAATACAATATGCTGGGTTGTTCCTGCACTTACAATGATCTCTTCTCTAGGTGTACTAGAAAAGAAAAAACCAGAGTATTTACATACTATAGCCTTTGTTAGTGAGATTTTTCCTATAAAGCAGTTTAATATCTGGAGAAAGGCCTTACCAGAGGCCAAGTTTGTTAACCTATATGGTCCAACAGAGACCACTGGCATTTGCACTTATTATATAGTAGATAGAGATTTTGGCTTAGATGATGTTATTCCGATAGGAGGACCACTCAAGAATACAGATATATTCCTGCTAGATGAAAATGACCAAGAACCTCCTCTAGGTGAACTTGGGGAAATATGTATTCGTGGTACTTGCCTAACCCATGGTTACTATAATGATTTCGAGAGGACCCAGGAAGCCTTTGTACAAAACCCACTAAATACTGTGTACCCTGAGCTTATATATCGTACCGGTGACCTTGCTAAATATAATGAGTATGGTGAATTAGTATTTGTTAGCCGTAAGGACTTTCAAATAAAGCATATGGGCCATAGGATAGAGCTAGGGGAGATAGAGATAAATGCGACAGGGATAGATGGGGTACACCAGGCATGTTGCGTATATGACAAAGATAAGTCCAAGATAGTCCTTTACTATGTAGGCAGTATAAGCGAAAGAGAAGTAGCAGGACAGTTAAAAAAGGTCCTACCCAGGTATATGGTGCCAAACAGTATTAGGTCGCTAGAAACCATGCCCCTGACTGCAAACGGTAAGATAAACAGGTCATATTTAAAGGAAATAACAGAGAAAAAAAGGAGAGAAAATGATGGAAATATTGCTTGAAATCCTAGAGGAATTACATCCAGACGTTGACTTTGAAAACTGTGAGACCCTGATAGATGATAAGATTTTAGATTCATTTGATATCATAACCTTGGTAGCTGATATTAATGATGAGTTTGGCGTGGCAATACCTGCTGAAGAGCTCATACCGGAGAATTTCAACTCAGTAAAGTCCTTGTATGCATTAATTGAGCGATTGTCTGAGGAGGGCTAAGTAAAAAACCAATGTTATTTACATCCTTTGATTTTATTCTATTTATCTCTTTGTTATTTGTGATCTACTATATAATACCAAAGAAACTACAATGGGGACTCCTGCTAGTAGCTAGCTATCTTTTTTATTTTATAGCAGGGCCAAAATATCTAATATATATCCTTGTCACAACAGCATCCACCTATTTAGTTGGCCGTAAAATTGATCAACTAGAGATAAGGCAAAAGCACTACTTTGAGGCCAACAAGGATATGTCAAGGGCAGACAAGAAAGAACATAGGTCTAAAACTAAGGCTAAGCAGTGGAAGTGGTTATTGGTATGCCTTGTATTTAATTTTGGTATATTAGCTGTTGTCAAATATACTAACTTTACAATACATAATATTAATATCCTATTAAATTCATTTGGCAGCGATAGAAAACTATCCTTTCTAAGCATTGCCTTGCCCATGGGTATTTCATTTTATACCTTCAAGACAATGGGCTATATTATAGATGTATATAGGAAAAAGTATAGAGCTGAAAAGAACTTTTTCAAGCTTGCCCTCTTTGTGTCATTTTTCCCACAGCTCATACAAGGACCTATAAGCAGGTATGATAATTTATCAAAAACCCTATTTAAAGGGCACAAGTTTAACAGCAAGCAAGTCGGCTATGGAGTTCAAAGGATTATTTGGGGCTACTTTAAGAAACTAGTATTGGCTGACAGGATACTTATTGCAGTAAATACACTAGTCGGAGACCCAGACCTGTATCAAGGAGGCTATGTATTTGTTGGAATGCTCTTTTACGCCTACCAACTCTATGCTGATTTCACAGGCGGAATTGATATTACAATAGGTATTGGTCAGGTGTTGGGTGTAGAGATGGAAGAGAACTTTAACAGACCATACTTTTCCAAATCTATAGCAGAGTATTGGAGACGATGGCATATTACCATGGGAACTTGGTTTAAGGACTATCTCTTTTATCCAATTTCCGTTTCAAAGCCAATGCTGAACCTATCTAAATTTTCTAGGAAAAAGTTTGGTAATGTACTAGGCAAGCGTATACCCATATACTTATCTACGAGCCTTGTATGGTTTACAACAGGACTATGGCATGGATCAAGCTGGAACTTTATTGTATGGGGTCTTACTAACTGTTTTGTGATCTTGCTATCTCAAGAGTTTAGACCATTTTATGATTGGTTCCATAGCAAATTCAAGGTGAAAGACAAGCTTTCCTTTAGGATTTTCCAAATTGTGCGTACAGTACTGCTTATGAGTTCAATAAGAATGTTTGACTGCTACAGAGATGTGCCAATGACCTTTAAAATGTTTGGAACTATGTTTTATAAATTTAACATAAGACAATTATTTAATGGTTCTTTACTCAAGATTGGCTTAAGCGCAGCAGATTATCTAATACTTTTTGCTGGCCTTATAGTTCTAACAACAGTTAGTATCCTGCAAGCTAGGGGGAGTGTTAGAGAAAGGCTTGATAATAGGCCTATAGTAAGGAACGCTTTCTACTATACCTTGATTATCTGTATAATAATCTTTGGTGCTTATGGGGTTGGATATGACTCTAGTCAGTTTATATACAACCAGTTCTAGGAGGATAAGATGGACAAAAAAAGGATAATTCTAAATATTGTTGTTGTCTGCCTTATATTATTCAGCTTATATATACTTCAAAACCTACTAATGCCAAAGTATGTGTCAGCAATAGTAGAGGGGTCTTTAATAGAAGAATACTATAATGAAAAGGCAGACTACAATCATGATATTATTTTTATAGGGGACTGTGAGGTATATGAAAGTTTTTCGCCTATCAGTTTATGGAAAAACTATGGGATTACTAGCTATATTAGGGGTAGTGCTCAGCAGCTCATTTGGCAGTCCTACTACCTGCTAGAGGAGACCCTAAAGTATGAGACACCAGAAATTGTTGTCTTTAATGTACTTGCCATGCAGTACAATGAGCCTCAAAAGGAAGCGTACAATAGATTGACATTAGATGGTATGAGGATGTCAGCAAGCAAGATTAGGGCTGTTAAAGCCTCAATGATGGAGGATGAGAGGCTGATTGACTATATTTTCCCCATATTAAGGTACCATTCTAGATGGAATGAGTTAACAAGTGAGGACTTTAAGTATATATTTAAGAAAGATAAATTATTCCATAATGGCTACTATATGAGGGTAGATGTTAAGCCTGTAACATCAATTCCTAGGGGGAGAAAGCTAGCCAATTATCAATTTGGTGATACAGCCTATCTATACCTTGATAAAATTACAAAACTATGTAAAGATAATGGTATAGAATTAGTACTAGTAAAGGTCCCTAGTATATACCCTGTTTGGTATGACCAATGGGAGCAGCAAATAGAGGACTATGCAAGTAAGAATGATCTTTTGTATATTAATTTTTTAGAGCTAATAGATGAGGTGGGTATAGACTATAGTAAAGACACCTATGACGCAGGGCTACATATGAATCTTACAGGTGCAGAAAAACTCTCTCTTTATTTAGGAGATGTCCTAACCAAAACCTATGACTTAACAGATAAAAGGACTAATAAAGAGTACCAAGAAATATGGCAAGAAAAGATAGATTTCTATGAGCAGATGAAGGCACAGCAGTATTATGAGTTAGAAAAGTACGGATATTTAAAAAGCTTTGGTGCAAAAGCACCAGAAGATTAAAATAGTTAAATTAGCTTTCAAAAGGGAAGGAGAAAGTATAATCATGAAAAAACTAGCTATTATCTTGTTAGTTATAGCCTTGTTCATAGCAGGCTGCGCCCAGGATGATAAAACACCAGCAAACAACAAGGATGGACAAGATATAAAATCTGGATCCAACTTAGATAAGGCCGATAATAAAGAAGACGAGAAAGATAAAGAAGACCCAGACAACAATAATAATCAGACAGAGTATGTCTTTGAAACAGCAGGCATCACAATCGCTGTGAATGGGGAATTAGGTCCCATCTTAGAAAAACTAGGAGAACCCTTAGAATACTTTGAGGCACCTAGCTGTGCTTTTCAGGGTATGGAGAAAATATATACTTATAATAGCTTTGAGATAACAAGCTATGAGCTAGATGGCAAGGATTGTGTACTAGCTATTGTATTGCTAGATGACACGGTAGCTACAAAGGAAGGCATCCATCTATATGCTAGTTTAGATGATCTTATCAAAGTATATGGTGATAATTACAAAGAATCCTTTGGCCTATATGAGTATGAAGAGGGCATTAGCAGGCTATCCTTTTTTGTAGAGGATAACAAGGTTACATCTATTGAATACACACTAGTAACAGAAGAATAAATATAACTATAGGTAAAGGTAATTTATACTCAATCTTTTAATATAAAGGGGATATGAACTCGATAAGTTTCATATCCCCTTTAACATTCTGTATAAGCTTAAATCTTATTGATTGTAAGTTTTTGTTTATTTAGCAAAAACCTCAGGCTTTACTACATCGCCATGCTCAGCTTGTGTAGCCTTTAACCTAGCTACCTGATCGTTGAGTTCCTTTAAAAAGCTTTCAGGCATTTCTACAGAGCTAAAGATTTTGGACATACGGTCCATCTTCTCTAGATACTTGCCAACTCTGACTGAGAACTGCTCGTTGTATTCATCCACAGTGTAGTCATAATCTAGGTTAGCCTTAAATAGTTCTTTTAAGTCTTCGTACTTTGGTATTCTTCCAATTGGAGTTTCAATAGCATCGTATTCGCCATTTACACGTCCTTCAGCCCAAAGTATCCAAACCTTTTTGTCTAGCTTGCCATTTAGGTATTTACCGTTTTCGCCCTTTAGGAAGTAGTTGGTTGAATATACGGTTGGAGCCTTGTCAAGGTTGTTACCGAACTTAAGGTGATTTTCTACGTACTTTCCTAGAGGTACTACTAAAAAGTCTAGGTTAGCCATAGGATCATGGTTTCTTACTCCCTCTTTACCTAAAATAGCGGCTGTGGTTTCAGACTCGATGGTTGCACCCACAAATACGCCATGGGACCAGCTTAAGGATTCTGCTACCGGTACAGTAGTATCGGAGTCTCTTCCACCATAAACGATGGCTTGTACTTCAACGCCATTTGGGTCATTAACCTTGTCATCTGCATTGGCTAGCTCATTTATAGCAATTGTATACCTAGCATTTTTATGAGCATAGTCTATTTCTTTACCATTGGCATCCTTCTTGCCCTTGTACCATTCACCAGAGAAGTTTCTACCCTTGTCTGGTACCTCTTGGCCCATTCCTAACCAATAGGGCTTATCATCATTAACTAATACGTTAGAGAAGATAACTTCTCTTGGTGTTGTAAGGGCTTCGTATATTAAGGGGTCATCCTCTGGATTAACATCCTGGATTATACCGAAAATACCCTTTTCAACGTTTACTGCCTTAAGCTTGCCATCTATATTTTTTAGATAGGCAATATCATCACCAACTATTGTTTGGCCTGGTAGCATAGCTGTACTGGTCTTACCACAAGCACTTGGGAATGCACCTGCGAAATATGTCTTACGGCCAGGTTTCCCCTGTACACCCATAAGGAACATATGCTCAGCTAGCCAATCTTCGTTATTAGCTTTTTGGATAGCTAATCTAAAGGCCAATTTTTTGAGGCCTACGCTATTTCCAGCATATTGGTTGTTTACTGTATAGACCCTGTTTTCTACTAGATCGATAAATATTCTACGTTTGTCTATATTTTTAGTTGTTCCATTTTCCAGCTCTCCTGCGGAGTGGAGGAATAAAAAGAAGTCATCTGACCCATTGAGTCTCTTAAACTCTTCATAGCCAGTCCTATAAAGAATCTGCTCACTGTGTGTTACATAGGCTGAATCTGTTATTTGCATAGCTCTTTGTGAGAAAGGTGAGTTTGTTGGTCCAAGGCTAAAGAAACTTACTAACATTTCTTTACCTTCCATAATGCCATCCATAATTTCTCTAACTTCAGCAACTCCATCAGGCTGTAGCATATCATTAACCTTGATACCCCAGTTTACTTTTTCTTTTACTAGGTATCTGGTGTTGGCCTTATCCCTACCTTGATCATTTATGCCATCAAAGTGTACTGTGTGACCTTCCATGCGAAGCTTGCTTTCCTCCCCATTCTTTAGGGCCAGCTCCTTTACATAGTTTATGTCTTCTTCTGAGTCGGTTATGACTGTGACTTTTGCTGGTTTACATAGGTCTATGGCATCCTGTAGATACTCCATGACTTTTTTGTTATTAAGCTGTTCTAACTTTTTTAAGTTTGCTTCACTTATTACCATTGAAAAACCTCCTCTAAATTATTATTGTGTACATTATATTCATCAGGTATAAACTCAACTTTTATTCAGTATTTTTTTAGTAAATTACTGAAAAAAGAATGTGTGCCTGACAAAAACCGATTTTCTTTTCTATTATACTAAAGAAACAGCATTAAGCCAAGGGATTATAGAAAAGTAAATGATAATTATTGCAATAACCAGTAAAAATACTTCTAAATAAAAAAATACCAGTGTTATCTTTTACCAGATACACATTTATAAAGCAGAGACCTGTTCAAGTACGAAATGGCTAGTTTGTTAGTATTATAAGGGATGGTTTAGGCAGTTTCTATAATTTTAAAATCCAAAAAATCCTATAGTATAATAAGGGATCAAATTAATGTTGCAAGTATTTAATTTATAAATTGCATAGCACTGATTTCTCTTATATAATAGCTTAAATGATCATATTAAATTATTGTGAAAGTAGCGAGGTGTAGGGCTAGTGTACGGATGGCTGGTAGTAAACCATTTTCTTAGACCAGAAAAGTTCGATTTATTATATAGTTGGCTAGAAAGTGCTGCTGAAAAAAGGGGTCATAGGCTTGTTAGATTGACCAATGCTCAGGCTATGTTTACCATTACTAATGGAAAGTTTCAGCCTAATCTTAGTCTAGAATATGAGCCTAACCCAGACTATGTTATATTTTGGGACAAGGATGTAGGCTTAGCCAGGATGCTAGAAAGCAGGGGTCTTAGACTCTTTAATAAAGCAGAGTCAATTGCAGTATGCGATGACAAGAGTTTGACCCACATCTGTTTGGCCAATAAAGGAATAAGGATGCCAAAAACTATAATAGCACCAATGACCTTTTCAAACATTGGATATAATGATTATAGTTTTTTAGAAACTATTACAAATGAAATTGACTTTCCTATAGTTGTGAAGGAATGTCACGGTTCTTTTGGACAGCAGGTTTATCTAGCTAAAGACAAAGAACAGCTTATAGGGATTGTGAGGAATATTGACCACAAGCCTATGCTTTTTCAAGAGCTTATAAGTTCTAGTTGGGGCAAGGATATAAGGATAAATGTAGTAGGCGGAAAGCCAGTAGCTTCTATGCTTAGATATTCTGATAGCGATTTTAGGTCTAATATTTCTAACGGCGGTAGGATGCAAGACTATAAGCCTACTGAGGCACAACTTGACTTGGCAATTAAGGCCTGTGAGGCTCTTTCTTTAGATTTTGCGGGTGTAGACATACTCTTTGGAGAAAATGATCAGCCTATACTATGCGAAGTAAACTCTGGTCCCCAGTTTAAGAGCACTTATGATTGCACAGGTGTTAATGTAGCAGATTTTATTATCGACCATATAAGTCGTGAGATGAGGAGATAAATATGTTAGCATGGCTCATTTACGATAAAGCAGGAGCCAAAAGAAACAAGCACTATATTTCTATATATTTTGAAGAATGTAGTAAGCGTAATATAGACCTTGTCCTCCTATATAAAGAGGATATAACTATAGGAGTAAGGGGAAACAAACCATTTATACTGCACAAGGGTATAGAAGGGGAAAGACCTGACTTTGTCATATGCCGCACTATAGACCCCCTACTTAGTAGGCAACTAGAAATAATGGGGATAAGGGTCTTTAATAACTATAAAGTGAGCTTAATATGTAATAATAAGCAAAGGACCTACCAGTATATTTCTCAAAGAAGTATTAAAGTAATGGACACAATTTTTGCAGATAAAAACTATAGCGGGACTATAGAATTCCCAGCAGTAGTGAAACCAGCAAGGGGTAGGGGAGGGGAAAACGTTTTCCTTGTAGAAAGCAAAAATGAGTACAGGTCAGCAATTGCAAAAATCCAAGAAGATCAGATAGTAATTCAAAAGCCAGCTAGTGATTTGGGTAGAGATCTCAGGGTTTATGTAATTGGCAAAAGAATAATTGCAGCTATGCTAAGGGTGTCAGATAATGATTTTCGTAGCAATTATTCACTTGGTGGTTCAGCCCACCCCTATACCTTATCTTTAGAACAAAGAGAAACTATCAATAAAATAATTGATATCTTTGATTTTGGATTGGTAGGCATAGATTTTGTATTTGACAAGGGTCATATGGTATTCAATGAAATAGAAGATGTAGTAGGCTCAAGAATGCTTTATGCCAAAACAAATATAAATATTGTATCAGAATACATTGATTACATAGTTCAAAAAGTTGAGATAGACTTTTAAAACTTTCAAAACAGAAGGAGCCAGCAGGCTCCCTAGTAGGGGTGGAAAGGGCAATGCCACTTAACTTAAGCGATAGTTCAAAGAAATTAGGATATAGAAAAAGGGCAGGCATTCTTTTCCTTTTGACGGTCCTAATTGTCCTATTTTTCTATTATCAAAACAATGCACTACAGATAACAAGAATTGATATTGCTAGTTCAAAGGTAAATAATGATTTTAGCATTGTTCACTTGTCTGATCTACATGGCAAGACCTTTGGCAAGGCTAGTCATAGCTTAATTACTAAGGTTGAGTCATTAAATCCTGACATTATTGTCTTTACTGGAGATCTAGTTGATAAAAATAGTAGTATTGATAAAAGTGTTGAAACACTAGAAAGGCTTACTTCTATAGGCCCAGTATACTATGTTCCAGGCAATCACGAGTATAGGTCTAATAAGTTAAGTAACCTTTATAGTAGATTAGAGCAAACAAGTGTTATTGTATTGGAAAACCAATCCCACGAAA
>DGDR01000062.1:9968-16310 GCA_002385545.1 Clostridium sp. UBA3947 | reverse complement strand
GGCCAAGGTTTTTTTCCTAAGTATTACAGGGGGATTTATACAGAGGACAATACAAGTATGGTTGTAAGCAGGGGCTTAGGTAATAGTGTCATACCAATTAGGCTTTTTAATAGACCTGAGATCGTACATATAAGACTATTATCACAATAGGGGAAACAGGTGATAATAAAGGCTAAAGGCCATGCCATATTAATTAAATTGACTTACTATGATTAGCCAAACAATATGTTGTAGGTTAATAATTAAGTAGACCGCAAGCATGATATTAACCAACAACTTAGATACTTTTAATTGTGAATGACTAGCTTCCTTTATCCTTTTAATTAATAATGCAATTAGCAGGCCAGGGACAAGCCCTTTGACAAGAAAGCATAGCATAGGATTTCTTAGTAGCTCTTTAACAATTAGATTAGCTTCATCAAACAAGCCTGTTTTAATAAGCAAGAGGGTAAAGACAAGGTCTGTAATATTTAGAAGATAAAGCAGAACAAGCTTATACCTTATTTTTTTTGTAGCATCTGCCTTTATAGAGTAATTCATTATATACATCCCACCTTGTTAATAATTATTGCCAATTATCTGGAAATAGTACATTTGGCTATAAATTATTATCAAGATGAGAAAAGCAAGCTAGAACAAAAGAAAGTCTTATATATTTATAAAAAACACCATAAAGCAGATAGACCAGCTACAGGATGCTCTAATCTGCTACGGTGTTATAGAAAAGTTAAGTATTCTAATAGATAAGTGATCCTAATTGTAGGTAACTATTTAAAAAGACAGGAAGAGAAACACTTTAATTAGTGGCTGTCTTTACCCTAATAGAGTAACTAATAGATACAGAATCCTTAAGCATTGCGGATACTGCACAATATCTTTCCTGAGATAAAGAAACTGCCTTTTCTAGCTTGTCCATGGGTAGTTCGTCTCCTGTGAATACATAGGTTAGGTTAATTTTGCTATAAATTTTTGGGTGTTCATTTGAGCTTTCTGCTTCTGCTTCTATTGTAAAATCGGTGGGTTCAACCCTCATTTTCCTCAGGATAGATATAACATCCATACCTGTACAGCCTATAAGGCTAGCTAGTAATAGCTTCTTAGGAGTTGGACCCTCATTATCCCCACCAAATGCCTCTACTGCATCCATTACGATTTTGTGACCATCAATCACACTTTCAAAGGACATATTATTCTTAAGTCTACCTTTAACTTTTACCATATAAAACACCTCATTATTTGATATTATAGTATTATATTTACCCCACACTTAAAGAGGTAAACATATACTGGACAGGGTTACAAAAACCCACCACAAAATTAAATTAAAAGGACTGAGTTAGTTTGAGCAATTTAAACATATTGTATGAAGACAATCATATATTAGTAGTCGTAAAACCAGCAAATGTCCTATCCCAAGGAGATTATACAGGGGATCAGGATATGGTAACCCTACTAAAGAACTATATAAAAGAGAAATACAATAAGCCTGGCAATGTTTATCTTGGCTTGGTCCACAGGCTAGACAGACCTGTTGGGGGGACAATGGTATTTGCTAAGACATCAAAGGCAGCTTCTAGACTATCAGAGCAAATCAGGCAAAGGAGCTTTAAAAGGACCTATATAGCTGTTGTAGCTAATGGGAGCCTAAAGGATACAGATACCTTGGTGCATTATTTGCTAAAGGACAAAAGACGTAACAAGGTAGCTGTTGTAGATAAAGAAACGATTGGTGCTAAGGAAGCTATATTAGAATATAGGGTATTAGCTAGAAAAAGCGACCTTAGCCTAATAGAAATACAGCTCCATACAGGTAGAGCTCATCAAATCCGAGTTCAGTTCAATGCCATAGCCAGTCCCATAGTAGGTGATCAACTATATGGAACAAGAGGAGCAGACAAGGGTGTTCAGATAGCACTTTGGGCTAGCAAAATTACTTTTATGCATCCTACAAAAAAAGAAGAACTAGAGTTTTGCTCTATGCCAGAAAAGCGTTACCCCTGGAGCCTATTCGATTTATGAAAATTTCCTCATTTAAACTCTTTTTTTAATGCTTCAAATATGGGCAAGGACCTCTCTATTGTTTGAAGACTTACGCAATAGGCTATCCTAAAATAACCAGGGCATCCAAAGCCCCTACCAGGTACAAGCAGTAGATTATGGTCGGCAGCGCGTCTTACAAACTCAACATCATCTTCAATCAGTGCCTTGGGAAAGAGATAAAAGGCACCTTGTGGTTTATTACATTCGTATCCTAGCCCTATAAGGTGATTGTATAATAGATCCCTTCTTTTCCTGTAATAATTAATATCCAAGCTAGCATTTAAAGATTCGGCTATGACCCTTTGAAAGAGGGCAGGAGCATTTACAAAGCCTAAAATCCTGTTTGAATATATAAAGGCTTGGGCAAGCAAGTCAGCCTTGTCTATTTTTTTATTGATGGCTATATAGCCTATTCTTTCTCCGGGTATGGCTAGAGACTTACTAAAGGAGTTTACTATAACTGAGTTTTTAAATATCTTTAGTATATGTGGTAGCTGTGCACCATCATAAAGGATATCAGAGTATGGCTCATCTGATATTACCAGTATCTGGCTATTATAGTCCTTTTCTTTACTAGCAATCAAGCTAGCCATTTTCTCAAGGGTTTCTTTCCTATAGATAACACCTGTAGGGTTATTAGGTGAATTTAAGATTACAGCCTTGGTTTTTGGACTTAAGTTTTGCTCAAGAAGGTCAAGGTCTGGTTCAAAGGTATCAAGCCGGCAGGGGGATATAATAGGTATACCACTATGATTATCTACATAGGATAGGTATTCAGCAAAATAAGGGGAAAAAACTATTACCTCGTCACTAGGGTCTAGTATCGATTTTAAGACCACGTTCAGGCCACCGGCTGCACCAGAGGTCATTACTATATTTTCAGGTCCTAGCCTAATACCAGTCTTTTTTTCAATATGGTCTGAGACATTAGTTCTAGTATCTAGATAGCCAGCATTGCTCATATACCTATGAAAGCCTGGTCTATTATCTAGTGCCAGCTTCTTAAGGGTTTCCTTCACATGCTCTGGTGGTTCAATATTGGGGTTTCCCAAAGAAAAGTCAAAGACATTGTCAACACCATAGGTCGCCCTAAGCCTTTCTCCCTCTTCAAACATCTTTCGAATCCACGATGAACCCTTTATTTTTTGAGCTATAGTATTAGAAACCATGAGTCATCCCCCAAACTATTAATTTAAAAGCCTGCTTCTTTTAGCTTTTTAGATATATTACCATCTATTAGGCTTTTATTCAATTATCAAGGTCAATTATAGGCCTCTTGTTTACAAGCAATTTATATGTTAAAATGAATTAACATCTAAAAGGGAGTAGCTGTGGCATATGCCGTAAATAGGGTCAACATGCTGGAGAAATCCTGGCCCTATTTCTTGAGAAAAATCTATTCCTAGATTTTCTCTAAGTAGCGAGACTTTTAGATTGATAAACCAATAATAGAGATTGGTTTGTCGATCTAAGGGTCTTATTTTTTTGTGAGGCAAATAAATAGCAAAGATTTGGAGGACCTTCAATGAGTGACTTAATTAAAGCTTTTATACTAATTTTTGTAGCTGAGATGGGGGACAAAACACAATTACTAGCACTAGCCTTTGCAACAAAATATTCAACGGCTAGGGTATTAGTAGGTATATTGATAGGATCATTATTAAACCATGGACTAGCAGTAGTACTAGGTAGTTACATATCAAGCTTTATATCAACTGATATAATTCAGCTTATAACTGCTGTTGTATTTATTATCTTTGCCCTCTGGACACTAAGACCAGAAGACAATAATATTGATAAGGAAAAAGAAAGTCCTAGGTTTGGCCCTATAATCACAGTAGCTAGTGCTTTTTTCTTAGGTGAATTAGGGGACAAGACTCAATTGACTGCAATAACCCTGTCAGCTGAGCTTAACTTTCCTATTTTTGTTTTACTAGGTAGTGTCTTGGGCATGATCGCTACAGGAGCACTAGGCATCTTTGTTGGTAGAAAACTTGGAGACAAGATACCCGAAGTAGCAATAAAGTTCATTGCAGCTGGCATTTTTATGATAGTTGGTATTAGCAAGCTAATAAATTTTCTACCAGCAGCCTATCTAAATCCGTTAATTATTACAGTGTTTCTAGCAATTCTTTTACCGATTGTAATCCTATTGGTTATATATAATATAAAGGCTCATAAAGAGGGAAAAGAAACAGCCTTTAAGAGTGCAGTGGCTAGCCTGTATAGCTACTATAATCAGATGAATGATGAAGTAGCTCACATGTGCCTAGGCCCTGAATCTTGTGGTGGCTGTGAGGGAGACAATTGCATAGTTGGTCACATAAAGCTAGTACTAGATCAGTGCATAAAAAAAGGAGAATGTGATGACCTAAGCCTACCCTTAGATATAAGCAATAAACAGTTTAACAAGGATCAGGCAAGGGAGAGCCTGCTACTTACCTTGCAGCTACTAAGGGACAAGCCTAATGATGAGAGCTATAAGGCTATTAATGAAATCAGGAAAAGTCTAGAAATGATTGCATTTGGCAAAAGTGTAGAGCAGATCACTAGCTGGGAGGACTATGTAGAAAAGATCTCAAAAACAGATAAGAAAATGGCCAAGGCCCTGCTCTAAGGCAGCCATAATATTTGCCCCTAATGAAAAGCTCATGTAATATTATATACAAGCAAGAAAAAAGGATTTTCAACATACACTGAGGTGAGTAAGATAAAAACTAAAAAAATTGACAACAAGCATAAATACCTATATGAAACACATACTCATAGCTCACAGGCTAGTGCCTGTGCCTTTAGTACAGGGGCCGAGATGGTGAGGGCATACGCTGAAAGAGGCTATTCTGGTTTGATTATGACAGATCACTTTTTTAATGGTAACACAGGGATAAGAGCTGGCCTACCATGGGATAAAAGAGTAGATTTATTCTTAAAGGGCTATGAGGACGCACTAGCCGAGGGAGAAAAAATAGGCTTTAGGGTTTTTTTAGGCTGGGAATATGCAGATAGGGGTATGGAGTTTTTAACCTATGGCCTAGATAAGGAGTTTCTACTTGACCACCCTGATATGCTTTTATGGACTATAGAAAAATACCTTACTGCCGCAAGACAAGCAGGAGCATTTATTGTACAAGCCCATCCATTTAGGGAGGCATCCTATATTAAAGAGATTAGGCTATATCCTGATTATGTAGATGGTGTAGAAGTAGTCAATACTAGCCATAGAGATCCTAGTTATGATAAAAAGGCCCTTGAGTTTGCTATTGAAAATAAACTTTTGATGACCTCTGGATCAGATAGTCACAGTATTGATTATAAGCTAACTGGAGGGATGGCCTTTGAGCATAAACTAGAGTCTATAGAGGACTTTATCAAGGCCACTAGAAGTGGTAACTACAGTTTATTAGGTTACAAATCAGAGGCTAGGTAAAAATTATAGTTAGTAGGGCTCTAAAAAGGGTTATTATAAATATGATGCGCTAATAATCTAGATGGAGGTAGTTCTATGAATAATTTTACTTTTCAAAACACAACAAAAATTATCTTTGGTAAAGACACAGAAGGTCAAGTAGGCCATGAGCTAAAGAAGCATGGCAAAAGGGTTCTATTAGTATACGGTGGGGGTAGTATAAAAAAGACTGGTCTATATGACAAAATTGTAAAGTCCCTAAATGACAATGATATATATCATACTGAGCTTTATGGTGTTGTACCAAATCCAAGAGTGAGCCTAGTTCGAGAGGGTATAAAGCTTTGTAGGAATGAGAAAATAGATTTTATTCTAGCTGTAGGTGGAGGAAGTGTTATCGACACAGCAAAGGGGATTGCTATAGGAGTACCCTATGACGGCGATGTTTGGGACTTTTATGATGGTAGTGTACAGATAGAGACGGCTCTACCTATAGGTGTAGTCCTAACCATACCAGCTGCAGGCAGTGAAGCTAGCTCAAGCTCTGTCCTGACCAATGAGGACGGATGGTACAAGCTAGGTACAGGAAGTGACCTAATAAGACCAAAGTTTGCAATTTTAAACCCTGAACTTACATATACACTACCACCATATCAGACTGCAAATGGGGCGTCAGATATTATGGCACATGTCATGGAAAGGTATTTTACAAATACCAAGGATGTAGACTTTACTGATAGGCTATGTGAAGCTACTCTAAAGACTGTGATATCAAATGTACCAACTGCTATAGCTGAGCCAGATAACTATGCTGCAAGAGCAGAGATTATGTGGGCAGGGACAATAGCACACAATGACCTGCTCGGTACAGGTCGTGACCAGGATTGGGCATCACA
>DGDR01000062.1:0-9761 GCA_002385545.1 Clostridium sp. UBA3947 | reverse complement strand
TGGATGAAATATGTCTACAAGCATAATGTTGATCGATTTGCTCAGTTTGCTGTCCGTGTATTCAATGTTGATTATGACTTTAACAATCCAGACAAGACTGCCTTAGAAGGGATAGAAAGACTCAAGCAGTTTTTCACAAGTATAGGTTTACCTATTACCCTAGAGCAACTAGGAATAGAGGATAACCGTTTTGAAGAGATGGCCGATAAGTGTACAAAGGGTGGCAAAATGGAATTAGGTGGCCTAGTTAAGCTTAATAAAGAAGATATAATTGAGATCTATAAACTAGCTAAAAAATAGGGTTATTGTATGAGATAAAAGCAAGGCATTTACCTGATTAAGGGGTCTACCTTGCTTTTTTATTTTATCTTGGCTGTTTTACCCCAGATTGAAGGTGACAGGCCAGTAATTTTTTTAAAGACCTTGCTAAAGTAGAATATATCATCAAAACCGCACCTTAAAGCAGTTTCGTTTACTGAGTATTCACCAGTTGACAAGATGTCGCAGGCCTTATTGATACGTATTCTTTGAGTATACTCATTTATAGTATAACTAGTAAGCTTGCGAAATAGAGAACCCATATAAACAGGGTGTAGCTGTACAAGGTCTGATAGCTCTTCTTTACTAATTTTTCTATGGTAGTTTTCTAATATATACTCTTTAATTTTTTCTACCCGATTATCCACAACAGGACTTGGGTCATTTTGAGTAGAAGCCCAAGTATATATATGGTGTAAAATAACTAGGAACAAACCAACAGCCTTTAACTTATATGATCGCTTACGTTCTAGCCATACTATATTAAATTCTCTTAAAAGCTGTATAAAATAGGGGTCTCTAGGTAGAGTCATTGCAATGGGTAGGGGTAATACATCAAAATCATCAGGGCCTAGTATATTAAAGTTAAAGGCAAATGAATGCATTTTTTCATCAGTATCTGTGCTTGCTTCTCGGGTACTACCCTTTGGTATGTAGATGAGGTCACCTTCTTTTAGGTCATAGGACACGCCATTTACGATATATCTAGCCCTGCCTTTATAAATAAAGGTAAGGTCATGGAAATCAATCTTGTCCTTTTTAATTTTCCATGATTGGCTAGCCTTTCTTTCTATAAAGTAATGTATATCGGGAAGAAGCACAATACTCTTTTTTGACATAAGAAACACTCCCAAATTCTTTTAAAATTACAAGTATCTTTGTCCCTTATATGGATTATATCATATATATGTCTTAGTATGTATATAGGTGTTACTTACTAAACAGGCTGGAGGTCTAGAAAAATGACTAATAATAGCTTTGAAGCTAATGCTAGGGATAATAAGACTAGGGCATACGATGATTGCTGGTTACGCCTTGATGGTATAAAGGATAGTTCATTTCAAAAAAACTATAGAAGATGCTTGGAATCTGTATACTGCAATTCTGATACAAGACTTGCTAAAACAGCCTTAAATGAGCTCTTATCCGGTCTTACAAGGCTTACAGGAAGCAGTCCAAAAGTAGTGGATGATCCAGAGTCTAGTTGCATAATTTTATCTATTTTGGCTTTTGATAAAGAGATAGATTCTGCCTTAGCGACCAATGAGATAGCTAAACTACAGCCAGAAGGTTTTTTAATAAAAGCGGTCAAGGATAATAAAGGCAGTAAGATCTATATAACTGCAAAAACAGATAAAGGCCTTCTTTATGGTGTGTTTAGATTCCTTTTATATTTAGACCAACAAAAAGAGATTGGCAAATTACATCTGCTTGAAAACCCCAAGAACCCAATTCGTATGATAAACCAATGGGATAATCTAGATGGGTCCATAGAAAGAGGCTATGCAGGTAGGTCTATTTTCTATCAAAACAACATCCTGACCACAGATATGGCAAGGGTTAAGTATTATGCCCGTATGCTAGCATCAGTTGGTATTAACGCTATAGCTATAAATAACGTGAATGCTCACAAGGAAGAGACAAGACTAATAGCTGATAAAATTCATATGGTAAAAGAGATTAATGACATCTTTCGTGACTATGGCATAAGGGTATTTTTAAGTATAAATTATGCTAGTCCTATAGATATAGGAGGCCTATCAAGTGCAGACCCTTTAGATGATGAGGTTGCTAAATGGTGGGTAGATAGGGTTGCCTATATTTACAAAAACATACCTGATTTCGGGGGCTTTTTAGTAAAGGCTGACTCCGAAAACAGACCAGGACCCTTTACCTATAACCGAAATCATGCAGAAGGAGCAAATATGCTAGCTGCTGCACTCAAACCTTACGGTGGCCTACTGATATGGCGGTGCTTTGTCTACAATTGTCAGCAGGACTGGCGAGATCTGACTATTGATAGGGCTAAGGCAGCCTATGAAAACTATCATTATCTTGATGGTAGCTTTGCTGACAATGTGATATTACAGATCAAAAACGGCCCTATGGACTTCCAAGTGAGAGAACCAGTATCCCCACTAATCGGGACCATGGAAAGAACCAATCAAATGCTTGAGCTACAGATAACACAGGAATATACAGGCCAACAAAGGCATTTATGCTACCTAGTCCCTCAATGGAAGGAAATTCTAGACTTTGATACAAGGGCTAAGGGCCAAGGTTACCCTGTGAAAAAACTTGTTAATGGCTCTACCTTTCCCATGAAGCATTGTGGTATTACTGCTGTAAGTAACATTGGTACTGACTATAATTGGACTGGCCATTATTTAGCCCAAGCTAATCTATATGGCTATGGAAGGTTAACCTGGGATCCTGACTTAGCTACTGAGACTATAACCGAGGAATGGATAATTTCTACCTTTGGACCTAAACAAGAGCTGATAGATACTATTAGTAAAATGCTTATAAGCTCATGGCCTATCTATGAGAATTATACCTCGCCCCTTGGAATAGGATGGATGGTAAACCCAGACCATCATTATGGCCCTAGTGTAGATGGCTATGAGTATTCAAAATGGGGGACTTATCATAGGGCTGATTTAAAAGCTATAGGGGTGGACAGAACTGTAGCCAAGGGAACTGGCTTTACAAGACAATATAGAAAAGATAACTATCTTATGTTCGAAAACATTGAAACTTGTCCCGAGGAGCTAATACTATTTTTCCATAGGCTACCCTATACCTACAGGCTAAAGAGCGGAAAAACCATTATTCAACATATATATGATACTCATTTTGAAGGGGTAGACCAGGCAATTAGACTAAAAGAGCAATGGGAAAAGCTAAATGGAATGATAGATGAAAAGAGGTTTAGTCACGTATTAGATAGATTAAAGCAGCAAATAGACCATGCCAAAGAATGGAGAGATGTAATAAACTCCTACTTCTACAGAAAGACAGGTATCTGCGATATTCATAGCAGGAAAATATACTAACAGGGTTTTGACAAGAGAATCACTTTTAAAGTGCACCCATCTAAAGGTGCACTTTTTTATTTAACTTTGTAAAAATATATTGACAAATAAGCTTAATAAGAATATCATATAAAACACATAGGAATACTAGGTATTAAAATGGAGTTGATTTAGATTGAAAATATCTTCAAAGGGTAGGTATGGACTTATCGCAATGCTTGACCTTGCTATTCATTCGAGGGAATTGCATATATCATTAAATAGTATTGCCCAAAGGCAAGGAGTTTCAGCCAGCTACCTAGAACAAGTTTTTTCTATGCTAAGAAAGGCTGGCCTTATATCCAGTATCAAGGGGGCCCAAGGAGGTTATTCCTTAAGCACCAAGCCAGATAAGATTAGTGTAGGAGACATTCTCAGGGCATTAGAGGGTGAACTAACTGTCACTGACCAGCAGGAACAAGGGATTAATAGTATCCAAGACTGTGTCAGGATAAGGGTATGGGATCAGCTTAATCAACATATAAATGATTTTGTAGATTCAATAACACTAGAGGATTTAGTTAACGAATATAACAAACAATTAAGTGAAGGAAATTATATGTACTATATTTAAATTTAAATGAATTAAAAAGGAGAAATTAAAATGATGAAAATTGCAAAAAATATTACAGATCTTATTGGTAATACACCCCTTTTAGAACTAAGCAACTTTAGCAAGAATAAAAACCTAAAGGCTAAGCTAATAGCAAAGCTTGAGTATTTCAATCCCTTAGGTAGTGTAAAAGATAGGATAGGCTATGCAATGATAAAGGATGCAGAGGATAGAGGACTTATAAACAAGGATACAGTTATAATCGAACCCACCAGTGGCAACACTGGAATAGCCTTAGCAGCTGTAGCAGCAGCTAGAGGCTACAGGCTAATACTAACTATGCCAGAAACCATGAGTATAGAAAGGAGAAACCTATTAAAAGCTCTAGGCGCCGAGCTAGTCTTGACACCTGGACCTGAAGGTATGAATGGTGCAATAAAGGCGGCGGAAGACCTAGCTTTAGCCCATGAGAACTCCTTTATACCCCAACAGTTTAAAAATCCTGCCAATCCTAAAATACACAGGGAAACAACAGCATTAGAAATATTAAGAGATACACAGGGCCAGATTGATGCATTTGTAAGTGGGATAGGCACTGGTGGAACTATTACAGGAGTAGGGGAGCTACTAAAGGAAAACAACCCCAATATAAGGGTGATAGCAGTAGAACCTTCAGCCTCAAATGTATTATCAGGCGGTAAACCAGGCTCTCATAAAATACAGGGTATAGGAGCAGGTTTTGTACCTGAAGTCCTAAATACTAGAATCATTGATGAGATAGTCCAGGTTGATAATGATGATGCCTTTACAGCCTCAAGAGACCTATCAAAAGCAGAGGGCTTGTTAGTAGGCATATCAGCAGGAGCAGCAGTGCATGCCGCAGTAGAGCTGGCAAAACGTCCTGAGTATGAAGGCAAAACTATAGTAATACTGCTTCCTGATACAGGAGAAAGATATTTATCTACAGCCTTGTACCAAGAAGACTGATATTGTGGCCATAGTGATAAAACGCCTAGAGAGACCTAGGTGTTTTATTTAGTATGTAATAAGGGTGGACTATCCATAATACTTGGTCCTACAAATAGATAGTATGATATAATATATAGTCAAGTGAAGCATAAAGGGGTTGTATTATTATGAGCAAGGCTGATCAAATTTTTATAGAAATGTGTGAGGATATTATAGAAAACGGCTTCTCGTCACAGGGACAGAAGGTTAGACCTAAATGGGAGGATGGGACTTTTGCCCATACGATTAAAAAGTTTGGAGTAGTAAACCGCTATGATCTTTCTGAGGAGTTCCCCATACTGACACTAAGGCCAACACCGCTGAGCAAGGCAATAGATGAAGTATTATGGATATGGCAGAAAAAGTCTAATAATATAAAGGACTTAAATAGTAAGATATGGAATGCATGGGCGGATGAAAAGGGGTCTATAGGCAAGGCTTATGGTTACCAGATGTCAGTAAAGCACAAGTATCCAGAGGGTGAATTTGACCAGGTTGACAGGGTTCTTTATGACTTAAAGCATAACCCCTATAGTAGAAGGATAATCACAAATATTTACAACCATAGTGATCTACATGAAATGAATCTTTACCCTTGTGCCTATAGTATGACCTTTAATGTTACAGGAAACAAGTTAAATGCCATACTAAACCAGAGGTCTCAGGATATATTGCCAGCTAACAATTGGAATGTATGTCAGTATGCCATACTTTTACATATGTTTGCTATATCAAGTGGTCTTGTAGCAGGAGAACTAGTTCATGTTATAGCGGATGCACATATATATGATCGTCATATACCTATAATAAAGGAACTAATAAGTAGACCACAGTATAACGCACCAAAGCTAATAATAAACCCAGATGTAAAGGATTTCTATGATTTTACTCCTGAGGATTTCAGGTTAGAGGGCTATGAGCATGGGCCACAAATTAAGAACATACCAATAGCTGTATAGGAGGCTAGCCCATATGAACCTTATCGTTGCTGTGGATGAAAAGTGGAATATTGGTTATAAAGGAAATCTACTAGAGAGGATTCCTGCTGATATGAAGCAGTTTAGGGAAAAGACTACAGGTAAAATTGTAGTGATGGGCCGTAAGACATTAGAATCTTTTCCAGATCAAAAGCCCTTACCCTACCGAACTAATATTGTGCTTACAAGACAAAAAAGCTATGATGGAAAGGGTTCTATCATTTTGCATTCTTATGATGAGCTATTTGATGAACTAAAAAAATACAAAAGAGATGATATTTTTGTAATAGGTGGAGGAGAGGTCTATAGGTCTTTGTTACGCTATTGTCATACTGCTTATATTACCAAGTTCCACAATACATACGAAGCAGATACTACTTTCCCCAACCTAGACAAGGATATTAATTGGACACTTATATCAGAGGAAGGGTCATTCTTTCACAGAAATGATTTGAAATATTCATATTTGGTCTACAAAAATAGGGAGCCGCTAGATTATTTAATTTGAAAAGCATATTTTGGATTAGTTAAAGAACCCTTATTAGACCTTTACAATGCCACTAGATAAGACTTATTTTTTTCCTGTGGCAACTTTTTTATATGCATTAGCTATAATAAATACAGTGACCCCTAATACAAAGACTACATTCACAATTAGTAGTGATTTACTGGTTGAATTTACCCCAATATATAGTTCATAAACAGTGATAAATGGATTAAATAGGATATATCTAAAGG
Organism: Clostridium sp. UBA3947; assembly: GCA_002385545.1. Taxonomy (GTDB): domain Bacteria; phylum Bacillota; class Clostridia; order Clostridiales; family Clostridiaceae; genus Clostridium_AU. The sequence continues at coordinate 3,093 of DGDR01000062.1, read as the reverse complement.
TTTCTATACTAAGAAGTCTTAGGGTCATAGGTACGACTAATATACCAGTCCCCAAAAGAAGGGCTCTCATAATGTTTTTAGAAAATAAAGATATGCTGAGTAAAAGAAGGACAATTATTTCTACAAGGATGAATCTTACCACATATAATATTACTAGATACTGAAGTATGCTGATTTTTACAGGTAGGTAGGTATATGCTTCTAGGCTTTGTACAGGTGCATGTATTCCATGAGTACCATAAGCTTGTAGTATATTTATTAGGTTTGGTAGTGAAGCTAGTACAAATAGTAAGGCTGCAACAATCCAAGAGCTGATAACTCGGTATTTATAAGAAATATTCCGGCCATTCATACAAGTAAATAGTATAGGGGAAACACCAAGCCCATTTTCGAAAGAATAGACGGGACAGATCAAAGCAACCAGTGCTATAAGGAAAATAATCATAGATATGATTTCTTCCTTGTTGTATGTTATTCCTGTTAGTTGATTGTAACCAGTGTCATAAACAAGCCATGGTTTTGCTGCAAGACCTTCAAGTAATTTTATATATTCAGCCTTTTCTTCTATGCTTATAAGTACTTGTTCAGGACGGAGGTCATTTTATAAACTGGAACTTACTAGTGAAAAGCTCATGGTATCAATTTCATTTTTATTATATTTGGCATAGAGGTCATTTTGTCTTTCTCTGATTTCCCTATATTTCTCGTACTCTTCCTTTATATAACCATCAGTAGTAGCGTTAACCTCTCCCTGGAGCTTTAACATGTAATTTTTATATACTGAATCATACTCGTCATAGGGAATAGAATAAGAATTATATGTATATGTGCCTATTATAATAAGGGAAACAATAACAATCAATCCTTTATTGACTATCAAAAGTTTATATAATTCGTATTTGAACAAGCTGGTTGTAAGTTTATTTCTACCTATCCTAATTTTGTTGATAAGTTCTTTTATTCTGCTCTCAGTATGAGTCATATTTTTTAGTCTAACAAAGGTTAATATAGATAAGCCATAGGTAAGGATAATAGTCAGAAAAAGGGCGACAAATGTAGTACTAATAATATTTAAGGGAACATTAAAAAAATTAATGTTATAGTAATCACTAAATATCTCGTTGGTATTTAGAAAACTGAAAATGTTAATGTGCTTAAACAAGCTGAATATGGAGGTTGCTGGAATAACTGTATACAATAATGCGAAAAGACCAGTCAACAAAGCGGTGTATAAATAGACAATAATATTACTACCTGATTTGATGCAAATTATAATAATGATGGCTGAAACGAGTGTTAGGGTTAATAGCTTGACTGCTGCAAACGTAAATAGGTATTGTAGCACTGACATATCTAGTATAGACCCAATAAAGCCATGAACTGACTGTATATATCTAGACAAGTCTCCTAAACCATATTTAAAAGCTGATATTAAGATATTGCTACCATACAATAGTACTACTATTAAAATACAAAAAGTAAAGGAGACAAAAATCTTTGAGCTAATAAGTTGTAACCTGCCTTTTTTGGTAGGACGAACAATTTGATATAAGTCCTTGTCTTTTTCGGGTAAAATAAGGCTAGTGCTCATTATGAAAACAAGTATAATTGCTATTATATCAGTGGTCTTTTGTTCAGTTGAAAAATTTACACCTTTAGATATGTCAAATGTTAATTTGTTACCTTTTAAGTTCTCATATGCTGTAGGTGTTAACATAATATTTTTATGCGTGAATGTTCCCTTTTTAGCATATATAGAAACGCTAAGCATCTGTTCTGCCCTTGCTCTGATGCCCTCAAGGTATAAATCATAGTTATTCACGGCTTCGAAATGTGCTAGCGCTTCTTTATATAGCATTAGTTCAGTATGTAATGAAGATGTGTATTTAGTTAGATCATTACTTCTACTATAATTGTTTATATAGGGTAAGGCTTTGTCGCTATGTTCTTTTGTCTCATTTATAAAACCCCAGGTATTTATATCGTTATAAACTGTATATTCGAACTTTTTCTCACTGAGATACTCATGTAGATTATCACTGTTTATTTCCGATAGATCTTCATAAAAGGTTTTGTAGGCAATAGAATCTATAAATTGCCTTTCTGTACTCTGGATAACTAAAAACAAATTGACAGCAAAAAGAAAAAGAAAGATGAACATAAAACCCTTTCTGGTTATTAGTTTGTAGATTTCATATAGATAAATTCTCATATGAGTAACCTCGTTCATCAAATGTATATAAATACAGATCCTCAAGTGTAGGTCTTACCTGCTTAAAGGAAAACTTATTTGGTAATGTATCTGATATTATTCTTGCTCTGACCATATCGTCTTCTTTGTGTATACTACTTATTCGATACTCTCTGTTAACCCCTTGAACCTCCTGGGGTAATACTTGTATTTCAAACACCTTGTCCTTGATGGACTGTAATAATACTTCAGGCTTCCCCTTAGCTGCTAGCTCTCCGTCTTTTAACAGCAATATTTCTTTTGCTATGTATTCAATATCTGATACTACATGTGTTGCGATTATAACAATCTTGTTAAAGCTTATTTCAGATATCTGGTTGCGCATTCTTATCCGTTCTTTTGGGTCAAGGCCAGCTGTGGGTTCATCAAGAATAAGTATTTTGGGATCATTTAAAATAGCTTGGGCTATTAAAATCCTTTGCCTCATTCCCCCAGAAAAACTACCAAGTTTTTTCCTAGCATCATCCTTAAGGTTGACAAGTTCAAGGACTTCGTCTATACGCTGTGAGGCATATTTTTTATCCATACCTTTTAAAGCCGCCATATATCCAAGAAATTTGTATCCAGTAAAGCTATCATATAAACCCTGCTGCTGGGGCATATATCCCAATATCTCACGATACCTGTGCCCCATTGATATGATGTCTTCATCATTTAATGTAATAGAGCCCTTATCAGCTTTTAAATTGTCTGCAATAATATTCATCAGAGTTGATTTACCTGCACCATTGGGGCCTAAGAGGCCATAGATGCCTTGTGTAAGTGTAGCTGAGAAACCCTTGAGGGCTTTAACTTTACCATAGTCTTTATTCAAGTTATTAATAGGTTCTATAATAAATGTT
>DGDR01000174.1 GCA_002385545.1 Clostridium sp. UBA3947 | reverse complement strand
AGATGTGTATAAGAGACAGATTCCATATAGTAGAATTCAGCATCACCCGTAAATGTATCCTTAATATACTTATTCTTGATTTTAAAACCAATGCTTTCATAACATCTAATGGCTCTTTTATTAAAACTCCTTACTTCAAGTGCTACTAAACACTCTGGAAATTTATTGTTGCATTCTCTGATTAATAACTTCATAACATTTTTTCCAAAACCTTTACCACATAAGGATGGCTTTAACCCAATGCCGATAAAGGCTTTTTCTTTAACTTTTGTTATTCTACCATAGGCAATTAATTGATTCTCCAATAATATTGCTATAAAATCAGATTCTCTTCTCTCTTTTATGGCTAAGTCCCAACCATTTTCAACTACTACATTCCAATCAGAAAAATTATATATAGAATACTCTTCATCGTGCTTCCAACTACAAATTTCTTTAGCATAATCTTCACTCAAAGTCAACAAAATATAATTACTCATGTTACCCCCTTGGATAGTAGCGTATTTAATGTACATTATAAGAACGATGTGTAATAAATCCGCATTGTTTTTATAATTACTGTTCATTTAATATCTTAAAAATAATTGGCTTTAAAATACTAAAAAATAAATATCCTACTAAACCTCCAAATGTATTAGTTATCAAATCAGTAACATCGAATGACCTTGATGCTAAGCCTCCCCAAAATGCACTTAATAACTGAGTACTTTCAATTGTTAAACTAAAAAGAAAAGCCACAGTAACTGTTTTTAGAATACCCACTTTCCTTATAATTGGATATAAAAATCCGAAAGGTATCATCATGATAATATTTAAAAATATTTCTCTAACAGCACCATAGTAATTTAACCTTAAATCCCTAAATGGAATAAGATTTACAGTTTCGAGAAATAAATTATTTGTTCCATTTAAAAATGGTATAGGCAATGGCATAAGTGTTACAAACAGAACCATTATAATATAAGTATACATAAGTGTATTAGTTATTAATGTTTTTTTAGGCTTTTTATTCCACTTTTTATAAAAAAACAAAATGTATATCAGTACTAATATAATGAAATTTATTAAATAATCCATTATGTTTTCCTCCGTATTATATCAATTAACATATGCCACATAATCCTACTTATATGCTAAGACATCAAAAACCTTACTTCTAATCTCATTTTCAGAATCAAGGGCAATATGGTACTCATTTTTTTGAATTTTTATTTCTGTAAAGTTTTCAAACAACCTATTCAATTCTTCTATGTCAGTATAGTGGTGAGGTATGTTTTCTTCTCCCTCTCTTGAACCTATAAAAGTATTTGATTCTATTTCTTCTCCAACCCCAAAGGAATCATCCTCTATTGACATAAAATCAAATAATAAACACCCTTTTTGTTTTAATACTCTATGAATTTCAGAAATACTATTTTGAATTTGCTTCATACACTGATGATGAAGTACAGATGAACAAATAATTGCATCAAAGCAATCATCTTCAAATGGAAGATTGTTAATATCTGCTTTTAGTATTGTAATATTATTTATAGATTTTTCCTCTATATAACCCCTCAACCATTTAATAGGTGGTGAACTAATATCTATTGAATATACACAAAAATCATTTTCATCAAGATAAATACTATGCTTTCCATACCCGCACCCAATATCTAAAACCTTTTTATATTCTTGTTTCTTAAATAATTGAACTGACTCCAGAAAGAATGGAGTAAAACTTATATTCAATTTATCATATATACTTTGGACTTGTAACTGTATCGGATTCCAATCCATTATAATCACCTTCCTTAAGTTAAAACTTCCCTTGGAGGAAGTAGGGTGTGCATGATAACTATAACTTAATATTTTAAGAATATTTGGAGGGTAAATGATACTCTACTATGCTTATTACCTGTAATTGACCAATAGAAGTTTAGATATGTATCCAGTATCTTTCAAGGTTCACATCATCAGGCTCACAATAAACAGTACCTTCGTATACACCACCATTAGCCAAAATGGTGCGTTTACTACCTTCATTTCCTTGAATACACGTTACTAAAACATCCTCGAGTCCATATGCTTTACAGACTTTAAGACACTCAGCAAGCATCTGCTTAGCATAACCCTTTCTTCTCTCGTTAGGTCGAACCGAATAGCCAATATGACCACCATATTTCTCAAGAAATTCATTAAAATAATAGCGAAATTGAATCATACCAACTATTTTATTGTCTGCTTCACGAACATAAATATATTGTTCACATGTAACCCAGTTTTCAGGTACAGTTTCTTTATTTTCACATCTCTGATTAAATTTTAACCATTCTTTAATGCTATCCATACGTCTCAATGGACCTGTTCCATCCATAGAACTGTTAGCCTCTATCATTTCCTTGCGAAATGCTTGAATCTCATTTTCAAAAGAAAGGTCTGGCTTTATTAACGTGCACTTATCCACATAAATCCCCCCACTTTTCTATATACCTCTTCTTATAATCCTATCTTGTTTTTCATATATTTACAAAATTCCACTGCAAGTGAATTATTCAAATTCATATTTTGGTCTGATGTATAGCATATAATTGCTTCTTTTATTAATCTATGATATTTACCATGAGTATTTTTAATCCCCCATTCCCCGCCTTCCTTTTTAGAAAGAACCAATCCATCTTGCATATACGCCAAGACTCTACATAGATTTAAAATAATATAAATAGGATTATCTATTACTTCATCTTGTGAATTTATAATATCGCTCTTAATACTATCTAAATACACTTCAGATGGTATCTCTCCAAAAACATCATTAATTTCTTTTCCATATAATACAATACCTCTTTTCTTAGTAATAACGAAATGTGCTGCTAAATCACGGTCAGTACCAATCATTTTTTTAATATATTCAGTAGGATTGCTCTTATATAAAGAAAGATGCATATTTGAAAAATGCAAATCAAACGGTGTTGGATAAACAAAATTTTTGCAATACTCACTTCTAACTATACTTATCTCTATACCTTTGACTTGTGAATTATCATTTAAAGCGATAATACCATCCATAAACATCTTCTTTTGCAAATCTGTAATTGCATCTTCTACTACAACCAAAATATCTATATCACTTTTTCTTGGATTAAAGCATCCCATAGCAATAGAGCCATGTAGATATACCCCAGTCAACTTTTTCTCAAAAATATGGCAACTACAATCAACCAATTTATTCAGCACCTCTTGCATTTCCATTATATTCACCTCCCTGATATACACTCTTACCTTTCATTATTGTTATAATTTAATTACCTTATATCAATTAACTATTTTATCTAATCAATTAATCAGTTTGTTCTTTCTGGTAACGAAGAAGTCTGC
>DGDR01000056.1:7713-7876 GCA_002385545.1 Clostridium sp. UBA3947 | reverse complement strand
AGATGTGTATAAGAGACAGATAAGACACCTATTCCGTGTAAGAATGGAAAAGGCTCCTGAAAGAGAGCAGGTGGCAAAGGAAACTGGAACCAACCATGACGATTCCTTAAAGAAGGAACCAATTAAGAAGGAGAAAAAGATAGGTAGAAATGATCCTTGTCCA
>DGDR01000056.1:0-7456 GCA_002385545.1 Clostridium sp. UBA3947 | reverse complement strand
GTGTATAAGAGACAGAGCTAGATGAGGCCGTTGACAAGGTAGCCCATATGAAGGAAGCTTTAGAGGAAATGAGGGCTTCTCTTTGACCTGGCTGGTTTAGAGAAGAGAATTTTAGAATTAGATCATTACATGCAAGAGCCTGGCTTTTGGGAGGATGCCTCAAAAGCCCAGGCTATAACAATAGAAAGTAAGTCCCTAAAGGATAAGCTAGAAAGATTTAATAGTGTATTTACTGGAGTTGAAGATTTAGAAGTACTACTGGAGATGATTAAGGAGTCGGAGGATGAAGACTCTATTAGGGAAGCTGAAGGAGAGTTAAAAAGGATACAAGAGGAAATAGATAAGTTTAGAATAGAAACTCTTCTATCGGGAGAATATGATAAAAACAATGCTATTTTAACCCTACATGCTGGGGCAGGAGGAACCGATGCCCAGGACTGGACGGAGATGCTTCTTAGAATGTATACCCGTTGGGCAGAAAAGAAGGGCTATTCCTTGGAAACCCTTGACTATTTACCAGGGGATGAAGCTGGCATAAAGGGAGTTACATTAAGTGTAAAGGGAGAATATGCCTATGGCTACCTAAAGGCTGAGAAGGGTATACACCGTTTGGTAAGAATTTCGCCCTTCAATGCCAATGGTAAAAGGCAAACCTCTTTTGCTTCAGTAGAAGTGTTGCCTGAGCTGACAGAAAGCCAGGATATAGACATAAAGGCAGATGATTTAAAGATAGATACTTATAGGTCAGGAGGCGCTGGCGGTCAGCATGTAAACAAAACAGAGTCAGCTATAAGAATTACCCATTTACCAACAGGTATTGTGGTTCAATGCCAGAATGAGAGAAGTCAGCATGCTAATAGGGAAAAGGCTATGGCTATGCTGAAAGCAAAGCTAACGGAGCTTATGGTAAGAGAGCATAAGGAAAAAATCGAGGATTTGACTGGTGACTTAAAGGATATAGGCTGGGGTAGTCAAATTCGCTCCTATGTATTTCAACCCTATACTCTGGTAAAGGATCATAGAACTGGAGCTGAAAATGGAAATGTAGGCGCAGTTATGGATGGGGACATTGACTTGTTTATTAATGAATATCTAATACAGAGCAGTAATGGAACCTTGGAGGGCTAAAATATAAAGACAATGGATGTTTAATAGTGTCCATTGTCTTTTTTACTTAACCCTCTAACTTTTTAACCCGTCTGAATTGAATTGCATATATTAGGAGAATAACTCCAAGTAAGCCTATGGAGGCTAACATTATTTCTTTGCTATAAAGGATAAAAATATTATTATTATAACCGTAGGAAACTATTTGCAAGGAAATTACTTTATAGCATCTATTTATGGCGCTTAAGCTAATATATTGAACCTTATCCTCAGGTGAATGAATCCTTCTTGTATCATTATCGCAAAAGGTAATGGCATCAATACCGTTTTTTCTAAAATATTCATGATCACTGGAGTCCTTAAATATGTAGTCAAAGTTGATTTGTTTGCTATTACATATAGCCGCTACAGATTTTACTAGTTGGGTATCCTTGCTATCATTTTCAGCACCCATTATACATAAGGGTATGTTTTCATCACTTCCTATCATGTCAAAGTTAAAGACCTTAGCTCCCTTAAGTAGTTCTTTATATTCTTCTACAAAGGCCTTGGAGCCCAAGCAACCAAATTCCTCTGCGTTAAAAAAAGCGAAAATAATAGAACGCTGAGGCCTTCCTAAGGATTTTATATACCTAGCTAATTCTAATAAAAAGGCTGTACCGCTGGCGTTATCTAAGGCACCACCATAAACAGTACCAGCTAGGTCTGTTCCAAGGTGATCAAAATGTGCAGATAAAACGATAGGTGCTAGGTTTTTATCTCGACCTTCAATAACACCAATAACATTTTGAACGGTGGTGATTTCTTCTTCAAAGGGAATGTAACACTCTATAGTTAGACCCTTTGAGATATAATCTCTCATAGACGCTATGGCATCCTTAGAAAGAAAAATACATAGATTTGTGAAATTATCGTCTAAAAAGGAGCTCCTAAAATTAAGATTGTTATCCTCAGGTAGATAAAAAAGACTATAGCTTTCCTCTTGAAATACCTGAATAATATTATCACCTAATATTCTGGAATTAGACTGGTCAAAGGTCATTTTATTTTGATTAAAATTTAGCATATCCTCTCGATAATCCACGCCGTATGTGAATTTGTGAACCACAGATCCATCCTTATCAATGACCTGTAAATAAGGCTGTTCTCCCAAAGCTTTTGGATAGTTTACCTTGAAATTTTGATAGTAGCTTCCTTGAAAGGGTTTTATACCAAGCTCCTCTAAATAAGTTTTTATATACTCTGCAGCTTTTTTATTTTCTTCCGTTCCTGTAAGTCGCCCCTTATAATAGGGAGAGCTTAATTCAGCAGTGATGTTTTTTACCCTGGTAAGACTAAAATTTTCTACGCTTATATTGGTTTTAAGAGACAGGCTTAAGATAATAAGCAAAATTATAATTATGGCCTGACTAAATATTTTTTTCATTTACGCCCTCACTAATAGTATTCGTAATATATACTTATGAAGTAATTTGGCTACTTAGTATCTTTGCAAGTAATTAAGTTGAAAAATGCAAAGGATATACTTTATAATGATAAAGGAAGTAATACCTAGAGTATTCAGATAAGCACATATTTTGGAGGGAAAAATGAGTATTATTGAACAAAGACTTTCTAAGGAATTGGGTATAAGCCTAAAGCAGGTTGAAAGTGTTATAGAATTACTGGATGAAGGCAATACTGTACCCTTTATAGCCAGATACAGAAAGGAAAGAACTGGTGGGCTAGATGATGAGATTTTAAGAAGGTTCTCTGAAAGACTTACATATTTACGGAATCTTGAAGAAAGAAAGTCGGATGTAATTCGACTAATAGATGAGCAAGGAAAGCTTACAGAAGAAATCAAGCTAAGTGTAGAGAAAGCAGAAACTATTACAGAAGTTGAGGATATATATAGACCCTTTAAGCCTAAGAAAAGAACAAGAGCTACAATAGCTCAAGAAAAGGGCTTAAAGCCTCTAGCAGAAGCTATTTATTCTGGTGAATTTACAGGAGATATCCAGGCCTATGCAGCGGAATTTATTAGCGAGGAAAAGGCTGTGGCAACGGTAGAAGAGGCTCTTCAAGGAGCTATGGACATTATAAGTGAAATGATTTCCGATGAAGCCGAATTTAGAAAATGGATTAGAGGTAAGGTTTATAGAGAAGGGATATTAGAAACTACAGGATCCTCAGAAGAACCAACCCCTTACGAGATGTATTATGACTATCGTGAGGCGGTAAAAAGCATTCCACCACATAGAATATTGGCTGTAAACCGAGGAGAAAAGGAAAAGATATTAAGCGTTAAAATAACCATAGATGAAAACAAGCTTATAGACTACTTAAAAGGAAAATGCTTAAAGGGAAATAAGATTACGGATCCTTATATAGAAGAAAGCATTAAGGATTCATTAAAGAGACTTATATACCCTTCCATTGAAAGAGAAATTAGAGCAGAGCTCACTGAAAAGGGAGAGAATGGTGCCATTGAAGTTTTCAAGGCTAACTTAAAGGCTCTTTTAATGCAACCTCCCGTTAAGGGTAAGGTTGTAATGGGCTACGATCCAGGCTTTAGAACAGGCTGTAAGGTTGCAGTGCTAGACGACACAGGAAAGTTCCTAGATAATGTGGCAGTATATCCTACAGCTCCACAAAATGATGTGGAAGGAGCCATAAAAACTTTAAAGGAGCTGGTATATAAATACAACGTTGATGTTATATCTCTAGGTAACGGAACTGCCAGCAGAGAATCAGAAGAGGTTCTAGCTAGATTAATAAAAGAGGTTAAAGAGGAAAAGGGTAAGGACCTATATTATGTTGTAGTTTCTGAAGCAGGAGCCTCTGTATACTCTGCTTCTGAGTTAGCAGCAAAAGAGTATCCTGATTTAGATGTTACAGTAAGAGGTGCAATTTCTATAGGAAGGAGATTACAGGATCCTCTTGCGGAGCTAGTAAAGATCGATCCAAAGTCTATAGGAGTAGGTCAATATCAGCATGACGTTACACCTAAGAGGTTAGATGAATCCCTAAAGGGAGTAGTAGAAGACTGTGTTAATAATGTAGGTGTAGATTTAAACCTAGCAACTCCTTCATTGCTATCCTATGTTTCTGGAATAAATGCTGCCATAGCTCAAAATATAGTAGCCTATAGGGAGGAAAATGGTAAGTTTACAAGCAGAAAGGAACTATTAAAGGTTAAGAGGTTAGGACAAAAGGCCTATGAGCAGTGTGCTGGCTTTTTAAGAGTTCCAGAAAGCTCTGAACCACTAGACAATACTGCAGTGCATCCTGAATCTTATGAAGCTGCAAGACAACTCATAAAAATGCTGGATTATAACATGGAAGACTTAAGAAAGGGTCTGCCAGACATAGATAGTCGAGTGAAGGAAAAAGGCTTACAGAACCTTGCCGATGCCATAGGTGTTGGTGTATTAACACTTCAAGATATAATCAAAGAGCTTAAGAAGCCTGGTAGAGACCCAAGAGAGGAGCTACCAAAGCCAATATTTAAGACAGGAATATTGGATATTAATCAGCTTAAGCCAGGGATGGTGCTTACTGGTACCGTAAGAAATGTATCTGACTTTGGAGCCTTTGTAGATATTGGAGTTCATCAAGATGGGCTTGTACATAAAAGTCAGATGTCAGATAAATTTGTAAGACACCCACTTGATATAGTTAAGGTTGGTGATATTGTAGAGGTTAGGGTTCTTCAGGTTGATGAGAAAAGAAAAAGAATTTCTCTTTCTATGAAAAAAGAATAAAAATACATTGCAAAGCCTATAACAATGTATTATAATAAATTTGAAATAAAATAGTATCTTCAGGGCAGGGTGAAAATCCCGACCGGCGGTATAGCCCGCGAGCCGTAACAGGTTGATTCGGTTAGATTCCGAAGCCGACAGTAAAGTCTGGAAGGAAGAAGATATGTGTTAGATGGATTATCGCCCTGACTATTTTTTGTCAGGGTTTTTCTTTTATCTAAGCATAAGGCGCCAAGCTTAGGTAAAGAAATGAATCCATCCCACCTATCTCCTGAAGTAGTTTAAAGGGAGGAAGAATAAATGAATAATGTTACAAACAAAACCAACTATCTAATTAAAATTGCTTTAATGGCATCAATCTCTGTTATTTTAATGTATTTCGAATTTCCTATATTTCCTGCTTTTCCTTGGCTAAAAATCGATGCTAGTGATTTACCAGCTTTAATTGGTTCTTTTGCCTTTGGGCCACTAACAGGAGTTTTAATTGAGGCGCTGAAAAATGTGTTAAAGCTTCTAGTAAAACCTACCATCACTGGAGGCGTAGGAGAGTTAGCTAACTTTATCATAGGAGCAACCTTTGTTGGAACAGCTGGCTTAGTATATAAATTTAAGAAAACTAAGATGAATGCTGTAATTTCATTGATGGTTGGAACTATCGTTTTAGGTATTGTAGGAGCTTTAGCTAATATATATATTCTTATACCTTTATTTATGCCTAATATGCCTAAAAATGATTTGATGATATATATTACAAATGGTGTTATACCTATAAATCTAATAAAGGGTGCAGGTATATCTTTAATAACCCTAGTTATTTATAAGAGGATTTCTGTTATTATAAATAAAAGTAATAAAAAGCTTGATGCAAGACATCCAGAGCTTTCAAAAAAAGCAGTGTAATCAAAAGGTTCAGAGAACTTATCTCTGAACCTTTTATAAATTTCTTTTCCACATTATTAATGCGTCTTCTTTATTGTCCTCATAATATTCTTTTCGAATACCTTCTTCTACAAAGCCAAATTTTTTATAAAGATTTATTGCCCTCTGGTTTGACACCCTAACCTCTAAGGTTATAGCAGTGACATTTTCTAGCTTACAAATGCTTAACAGGGAGTCCATTAGCATATTTCCTATGCCAAAGCCCCTGTACTCAGGATGTACAGCAATGTTGGTAATATGGGCTTCGTCTATAATAATCCACATGCCAGCGAAACCTACAACCACATCATCCTTCACTGCTACCATATAACGGGCATACTTGTTTGTAAGCTCTCTTTCAAAGGAGTCCTTGCTCCAGGTAATTGGAAAGCTCAACATACTAACATTTAAGATACCTTCGATATACTTGTCTTCAATGGGAACAATTTCTACTCTACTCATTATTCAACCCCATTTTTCTGTCATACTCTCTTTCAGCCTGAGACTTTCTAAGATAAATAGGAGTACTAGTATTGAGATCCTCTTCAATACCTGATTTTAGCAGCTTAAGTCCAAGTTCCCCTAAGGCTGCTGCTCTAGCAAGGTTAAGATGAGCAGGGGCAAAGTAAGCGTTAGGAATGCTACTTTTTAATAGCTCCTTAAATTTAACAGTACCATCACCAATAAAATAAATGGATTGCTCATTCTTTACTTTACTAATTAGCTCATCAATAGAAATTACCATATAGTCAGATATTCTTTTAAGCTCTTCCCCCTCAAAGGTATAAAAGGCAGTATATACATTGTTTCGCAAGGCATCTAAAATAGGACATATTAAGCCCTTGCTATAGGCTAGATTATAGGCCAAAGCATCTAGGGTTGAAACAGAAATAAAAGGCTTGTTAGCTCCAAAACTTAAACCTTTTATAGTGGACATTCCGATTCTTAAACCAGTAAAGGAACCAGGACCTTTAGAAGCTACAAAACCATCTATGGAGTCAATATCCATATGAAGGGAAGAAAGAAGCTTATCAATCATAGGCATTAAAATCACAGAATGCTGTCTGCCAAAGTTAAAGCTGATTTCTCCTAATAGCTTATTATCCTCAAGGATGGCACAGCTAGCAGCCTCCGTTGCAGTATCTATAGAAAGAACTCTCATAGGCTTATCTCCTTTACATAATCATATCTTTTTTGGCTATAATTTATTACAACTTTTCTGAAGTTTTCTCCTAGGTCTGGAAGCTTATTTATAGTAATCCAAAGAGCTTCCTCAGGAATTAAAACATCTATGTAATTTGCCCATTCTATGATGCTTACTCCAGAGCCAAAAATATATTCATCAAAACCTATAGCTTCAATTTCATCAGGATCATTAACCCGATAAACATCAAAATGGTTAAGCTTTAATCTACCACCTTCATATTCATTTACAATGTTAAAGGTAGGACTAGTTATTTCATCTTCTATCCCTAGGCCTTGGGCTATGCCTTTGGTCAAGTGGGTCTTACCTGCGCCTAAATCCCCTGTAAGGCAGATAATATCGCCAGCATTACAACGCTGTCCTATGGCCTTACCTAAGGCTATGGTTTCCTCAAGATTTTTTATTATAAATTCCATATTAAGGGTTCACCTCTGATTAATCTTATATAACATACTGCTATTCCTGTCTCTTATACACATCT
>DGDR01000009.1 GCA_002385545.1 Clostridium sp. UBA3947 | reverse complement strand
AAATAAATCAAAGGACTTTTCCATAACTAAGCTAGGAAAAGTCCTTTGATTTTAAAGGTAGCTACTACCTATAATACTCTTTTAAATTTTATAGTGGTTTCATTGTTGGGAACAAGATAACGTCCCTAATAGAGTATGAATCTGTTAAGAACATTACTAATCTGTCTACACCTATACCTAAACCACCAGTTGGAGGCATACCTGTTTCTAGGGCACTCATGAATTCTTCATCGATTACATAAGCTTCGTCGTCCCCTAGCTCTCTTTCCTTTGCCTGCTGCTTAAATCTTTCTCTTTGAACTATTGGATCATTTAATTCAGAGTAAGCATTGCAAATCTCTCTACCGTAGATAAAGCCTTCAAATCTTTCAGTGAATTCAGGATTTCCTCTCTTTTTCTTAGTTAGCGGTGAAATTTCTATAGGATAATCCATTATAAAGGTTGGTTGTATTAAATGCTCCTCTGCATATTCTTCAAATAAAGCATTTAATATGTCTCCCCTTGTGCAGTCCTTTAAGTCCTTCTTAAACTCAAGATGCTTTTCCTTTGCAATTGCTTGAGCTTCTTCGTCAGTTTTTATCTCGTTGAAGTCAATACCTGCATATTCCTTTACTGCATCTACCATTGTTAGTCTTCTCCATGGTGGAGTAAAGTCTATTTCAGTTCCCTGATAAACAACCTTGGTAGAGCCATTTACCTTCTGGCAAACGTATGCTACTAGGTTTTCCATTATTTCCATCATGTCATAATAATCTGCATAAGCTTCGTAAAGCTCAATCATAGTAAATTCAGGATTATGTCTTATATCTATACCTTCATTTCTGAAGTTCTTACCCATATCATATACTTTTTCAAGTCCACCTACTATACATCTCTTTAAGTAGAGCTCTGTAGCTATTCTTAGATACATATCTATATTAAGAGCATTATGATGGGTTATAAATGGTCTTGCAGCTGCCCCTCCAGCGATAGGAGAAAGTATTGGAGTTTCTACTTCTAAATATCCTCTATTGTCCAAAAACTCTCTTATAGCTTTAATAATCTTAGTTCTCTTTATAAAGGTTTCTTTAACCTCTGGGTTTGATATTAAATCCACTTCTCTCTGTCTATATCTTAGATCTGGATCCTTTAACCCATGCCACTTTTCTGGTAATGGCTTTAGAGCTTTAGATATTAATTGGAATTCCTTTATATGTATTGTTATTTCACCAGTCTTGGACTTAAAAACAAAACCAGTAACACTTATCCAATCTCCTATGTCAAAGGTTTTAAATTCCTTAAGGCCTTCTTCACCTACATCATCAATTTTAATATATAATTGAATCTTACCGTCTCTGTCATGGATATCAGTAAAACCAGCCTTACCTTGAACTCTCTTAGACATTATTCTTCCAGCTACAGTTACGGTTTGATTCTCTAATTCATCATAGTTTTCTTTAATCTGACCAGATGTGTGGGTTCTATTTACCTTGTACACATCAAATGGGTCCTTTCCCTTTGCCTGAGCATCTGCTAGTTTTTGTCTTCTTAGCTTAATAAGCTCGTTAAAGGCCTGTTCTTCAGCTTCAATATTTACATTTGTCTCCTCATTGGCCATTTAAAAATCCCTCCTGTAATTAGTCTCTTCTAATTTCTAATATTTCGAATTTGTTCACTCCACCTGGTACTGCCACTTCTACTATATCTCCTACCTTCTTACCTATAAGAGCCTTTCCAACTGGAGATTCGTTAGAAATTTTATAGCTCATCGGATCAGCTTCTGCAGAACCAACTATGGTGTACTCTACCTCTTCATCAAATTCATAATCCTTTACCCTTACCTTTGAACCAACACTTACTACATCTGATGGTATTTCGCTTTCGTCCACAATTGTAGCATTTCTTAACATATTTTCTAGGGTTATAATTCGTCCTTCTACAAAGGCCTGTTCATTTTTTGCTTCATCATATTCTGAATTTTCACTTAGGTCTCCATATCCAAGGGCAACTTTTATTTTTTCAGTTATTTCCTTTCTTTTAACTGTTTTTAAGTACTCTAATTCTTCTTCAAGCTTTTTAACCCCTTCATAAGTCATTAAATACTTTTTTTGTTCGCTCATTTCTTTCTCCCCTTTATAATCATAACTACTAAATCATTATTCACATAAAAAATAATTAATACTGTCAATAAACGAAAGTTTACCAAAATACTCCTTGTAATCATTTAAAAGTTATTATAAATCAGCAAAGCAATCATTGTCAACCTATAGTTGCCTAGAATATCAAAAACTATATTATTATAGTTTATTATATATTTACACAAAATATTAAACTTATTCCTACAAATATATTAATATTTAAAATTTACTATTAGGATAAAAGCTGATTTTTATAATTACGTAAAATTTCTATAACCTTTTCACCACTATTTTCTACATTTATTAGGTTCTTAACCTCTGTGCAATTTGGCATCCCCTTGATGTACCAGACAATATGCTTCCTCATCTCTCTTACAGCCTTATGCTCTCCATGATATTTTAATGCCAAAATATAATGTCTTATACATAAATCTAGCTTTTGTCCCCAATCCGGATAGGTTACAGGTTTGTTATTTAAGGCCTCCTCTATTTGCTTAAAAATCCATGGATTACCTAGACTTCCTCGACCAATCATAATACCGTCACAGGAAGAAATCTCAGTTATAAGCTTGGCATCCTCTGCACTTTTTACATCGCCGTTGCCTATAACGGGGATTGTAACCGCCTCCTTGACCTTAGCTATTATTTCCCAATCCGCCTGGCCTTCATACATTTGCTGACGGGTTCTTCCATGTATTGTGAGAGCATCGGCTCCAGCTTCTTCTAAAGTCTTGGCAAAATCTACAGCATTAATATTATCATTAGTAAAGCCTTTTCTAAACTTAACAGTTACAGGTTTTGAAGAAGCTTTCTTAACTTCTCTAACAATTTCTGCTGCCAGTTTAGGATTTTGCATCAAGGCTGAACCTTCACCATTTTTCACTATTTTAGGTGCTGGGCATCCCATATTAATATCCACTAGGCAAAAGCTATCATCTTGGTTGAATCTCTCACAAACCTTAGCCATTATATAAGGTTCTTTACCAAAAATTTGCACTGCAATGGGTCTTTCTTCCTCTGAAGTTATTAGTAGGCTCTCCGTATTGTCGCTTCCATAATATAATGCCTTGGCACTAACCATTTCACTATAAACTAAACCACAGCCCATTTCCTTGCAGAGGCCTCTAAAGGCTATATCCGTAAAGCCTGCCATTGGTGCTAAAAACACATTATTATTAAATGTTAGGTTAGATATCTTCAACAAGTGATTTACTCCTTATTCTTTTCATATATTATTCTTAATCCTTCCAATGTAAGGTCAGGCTTTACCTTATCAATATATTTAGATTCCTTGGCTATGAGCTTTGCTAATCCACCTGTAGCAACAACTAGGGGAGTTTCATCATCAAATTCCTGCATTTCAGCTTTCATCTTTTCTACAAT
Organism: Clostridium sp. UBA3947; assembly: GCA_002385545.1. Taxonomy (GTDB): domain Bacteria; phylum Bacillota; class Clostridia; order Clostridiales; family Clostridiaceae; genus Clostridium_AU. The sequence goes on along the minus strand of DGDR01000009.1, from coordinate 2,278 downwards.
ATAATCAACTTGCCCTATGTAACCATACACCAGCCCCGCCTGCATACTTGTAACAGTATTTTTAGATATAACTGTAGGTGGTTGTGTTATTTCTACTCTAGGAAGCTTGGCGGCTCTTTCATACAGAGCTTCTGCTGATATTTTTAGCCCTGGACATATTGCCCCTCCAAGATAATCACCGTTCTTAGTAACAGCACAAAAGGTGGTAGCTGTTCCAAAATCAATAATTATTAATGGTTTTCTATAAATTTCTCGAGCGGCCACAGCATTTACTATTCTATCTGCTCCTACCTCTTTAGGATTGTCATATTTAACATTAATGCCAGTTTTCACTCCTGGTCCAACTATCATTGGCTTAAGCTTAAAATACTTCCAAATCATATGCTCTAAGCTGTACATTATATTAGGTACAACAGATGATATAATAACCCCTTCCACATCAGAAATATTCAGGTTATTCATATGAAAAAGATGTCCAACCATAACACCATATTCATCTGCTGTTCTACCAGAATCTGTAGACAATCTCCAATCTACTAAAAGATTCTTTTCCTTATAAACTCCAAGCACAATATTAGTATTTCCAACATCTACAACAAGTATCATATCAAACACCGCCCTTAATATAATTTAAAAGCAGCCTCTTAGCTGCTTTTAAATTTCCTATTGCCTAAACAATTTAATTTTATCAACTAATTTCTATTTGTCAAGGTACCAGCAATTTACTCTATTACTGCTAATATATCTCCAGTATTAACCTGCTCCCCTTTTGTAACATTTATGCTAACAACCTTACAGTCCCTTGGCGCCATAATCTCATTTTCCATTTTCATAGCTTCTAATATCATAATAACATCGCCCTTCTTAAGGCTACTTCCTTCAGTAACTAGTATTTTAATAATACTTCCTGGCATTGGACACTCTATTTTTTCTCCCTCTACTGGCTCCTTCGCCACTGAAGTATTTTCTACCACTTTAGTCTCTTCATCTACCTTAGGGGGATTGGCCTCTACTTTAGTCTGAGGCTCTGCCTGAACCACAGGCCTTTCTGTATTGGCACTTACCTTCGGTGTCTCTGGTATTATCAAATCACCATTTACCTCTTCTACCTCAACAGCATACTTCTTGCCATTTACAGTAACATAGTATTTTTTCATAAAATATCCTCCCTGTACGATTATAATTGGTATTTTGAATAGTATAAGCTTATGTTTCCTAGATTAAGGAGCTAAGCCTTAAGGTATCAAACCTTGTCTTCTCCATTCTGAATTGCCGCTATTTATTATTCTTATAGACTTAATAGTAAACTCCTTGGCCGACATTCCGCTATAGGCACAAATAGCTGCTATAATAGCTGCCACTATTTCTTCTTCATCCTCTTCCTCATAGTTCTCCTTATCAGAAGGGCTAATATCTAAAGACACTTCTGGATGACCAAAAGCTTGCTCCTTTTCCTGTGCTTCTTCCCCTTTTATTCTATTTAACTTAACCGCCATAGAAATCACAGCTACAACAAGTATAGCTAAAACAGCTAATATAGAAATAATTACAAGAATCAGGTTTTCTTGGATTAGTTCTACCATTATATGACCCCCTATTCTATATCAAGCCGCTTTCGTGCTTTTTATGATACTTAAGCTCTCGTTTGCTCTGAAGCATATCAAAGGTTTTTATCAAAGTAACTCTAGCCTCGGAAGGCTTGATTACATCGTCGATAATCCCCTCTTCTACAGCCTTAAAAGGAGTTGCTTCCTCAGATAGATACTTTTGGATAAACTGTTTTTCCTTCTCCTTAGGATTAGGATCAGAAGCAATTTCTTCCCTATAAAGTTGTTTTACTATTTCTGTAGGCTCTGCTACCGCTATTGTAGTCGCTGGCAGAGCAAAGCACATATCAAAGCTTCCTTTACTTGCAAATACAATATGGCCTAAACCAATAGAATCACCAATAATTAAAGCCACCTTTGGTACGGAAGCTTGAGCTAAAACATACAGGAGCCTTGAAGCGTATAAGGCTTCACCCTTAGCTTCTTCCTCATTGCTAGGTAAAAAGCCCTTACAATCTGTTAAAGATAGTATTGAAATGTTAAAGGCATTACAAATCTTTATAAATCTTACAGCCTTCTCGCAATCCTTAATACTAATATATCCCTTCTCTGAATCTTTACTTGCAATAACACCTAAGGTTAATCCTCTTAGCTTTATAAAGCCTGTATATATTTTGGCACCCATCCTATTATCAATCTCCAACAAGCTGTCTCTATCCTGTCTCTTATAC
>DGDR01000159.1:5802-6205 GCA_002385545.1 Clostridium sp. UBA3947 | reverse complement strand
AGATGTGTATAAGAGACAGCTTTTAATGTGAAGGCTGTTGTGTTAAAAGGTAAGCTTATTAAAGGGCTAGGGGTTACTTAAATTATAAAGAGGCAGTTGCGCAAGAACTGATTTGTAAGTTGTGCAACTGCCTCTTTTATAAAGCTTGTCCTTATAATCTATAGTAGGAAAGTTATTACAGAATATTTAACTCGGTTTAAGATTTGCTTTCACGCTTCACTGTTTAAGGTTAAATCTATCTAGGGTGAAATGCCGACTATGGCGGAAGAGAAAGGATTAAAGGTTAGTTTTTATAATTATAAGTATTAGAAATTCTCTTCGTAGATTACCTTAGAGTCTTTATCAAGCCCTACGATATTGACTATTTCAAAATTAGTCCCAGCTTCATCAACGGTTAATAGAA
>DGDR01000159.1:0-5625 GCA_002385545.1 Clostridium sp. UBA3947 | reverse complement strand
TTTTTTTGTCATAGGTTATCACCATCCTTAACCGGAATCTCAAAGCTCATTTTTCTGTTGAAATAGTCATAATCAAGAATTATTTTTGAAGCGTTTGAATTTAGATTATCAAGCTTTATCATATATCTTGACCCTAGAAAGTTACTCTCATTAATATATTCAGGAGAATATAGGTTGCCTTTATCGTCATAAACATCAAAGGGATTCATTGCGTTTACATTAGAAAAAGGCCTATTGAAGTCATGATAATATATATAAACAATACCCTTTTTATCTACCACAAGTTTTTCTATGGTTACAGTCCTAGCATCAATTTTATTTTTTTTGTTAACCTTAATAGAGTATGCTATATCCTGCTTTTTAGGTGAATCTTTCAAAGGAGCAAAAGTGCTGTAAATTTGAAAGCCTATCATAAAAACAATTAAAACACTCAAAATCACTATAGCAGTATTTACAGTGTATAATGCCCAACCTAAATAAGGCTTATGTTGCTTATTTAATTCTTTACCTAGATCAGTAGGATTTCCCATGTTTTCTATTGCTTTTGAAATAGCACTTTCTTCATCATAACCCTGGTCTATGTAGTCCTTGATGCGATCTTCTATATGATTTTTAAGCTCTTCCTTAATATATTTATGAGCCTTTTTGTATTTTATATGGCTACAGACTTCATTTAAAAAATCATCTACATTATGCCAGGGCATAGACATCACCCCCAATTACCTTATTTACTTTTGAGATAAAAAACTTCCATTCCTTTTTCTTAAGCTCTAAAATGTATAAATTATACCTAGATTCTCGAGGTGTGTCAACATTATTTTGTATATAATTACATATTATAACTGGAAAACAAAGAGCAAGTTGACTATTATTGGGCAAAAATGTCATATATAAAGGTGTTTTGTAAATTCTCTTTTAATTAAGCTATAGAAGTATTAACAATAATCATAGTTCTATGCAGTATCTTTTTAGCTAATGCTTTAGCTTTGACCAATACAGGCTTATTGACTACTATTCCATTCTATTTCCAGAGGGATATGTCTTGAGGAATATGAATTATATACTTATTAGGCCAGTTACCTTTGAATATATTGATACATTAAAAGTAACTATTGCATTTTCATCAAATAAGAAGAATTAAATTTATAGGCCTTTATTATGATGGTGGGAGAAGGCATATGTAGGAAAATATTATGACAGATACAGACGGGATGAATATGGAAAGTGTTGCATTATGGGCATAAGTTATTGGGCAATAAATATTGTAAAGGTATACCTTCAATGCTAAAATATATATATATATATTAAAAATGTAATAAATTTACAATTATAAAGAGGTGAAAAAGTGAGATGAAAGCAATGAGGATTTTTGGGCTTAGTCTTGTAATTACTATCAGTGCATTAGCCTATACGGAAACTAGGGCAGAGGTAGTTAATATAGATAATGAATACACCCAAACAGAAGAAGAAACAGAATTTCTAAGAAAAACAGATCTTAACTTAGATATGTCTATAGATATGAAGGACTTAGCTTTAGCAGCAAAAAGCTATAATAAAAAAGACAAACTAGCGGATATAAATAAGGATTTTTTAGTAGATGTGTATGATTTGACCCTTATATCTAGAAATATGGACAAGTTTTATGAGGAAGGTGGCCATATACAGTCTGGCGGCAGTGTAAATTTCAGAAATGGTCCCGGTGAAAGAGAACCGATATTTTATACCTTAGAAAATGGAGAAGCTCTGACTATAATAGGGAAAAGTGATGATTGGTATCAGGTTCGTCATAATGATAAGGTTGGCTATGTTGCAGCACAATTTGTGGTACCAGATCTTGCTCAAAGAGGCTTTGATACCTATGGTTCATTGTCCTTAAACCAATATGAGCAATTCAAGCGAGACGGCTACAGCTTTGTGGCTAGATACTATAGTACTACGGATTCAGCTAAGAGGCTAACAAGGGAGGAAGCTCAGGCAGCATCACAGGCAGGGTTACAGTTGGTGGCAGTTTATCAGGACTATAATAATAAGGCGGAATTATTTAATTATGAGTACGGAGTTGCTCAAAGTACAGAAGCTATTAAACAAGCAATAGAAGTTGGACAACCTCCCTCAGTGGAAGGTAAGCCTTCAGCTATATATTTTGCAGTGGATGAAAGGAATGTAGGGGATATTCCCTTGGAAAATATAGAAGAGTACTTTAGGGGCATTAAGGATACAATGGACAAGTTTTCTGCCAATGATCCTGCCCAAAGAAGATGGGATATAGGTGTTTATGGAGATTATAGAATAGTAAAGCATTTGCAGGAAAAGTTGGGCTCAGAGCTTTATGTATGGCAAACCTCCATGGGAACAGGTCAGCCGAACTATTACTCTAAATATTTTAACTATAATATTTATCAAAATTTACATGAGATTAACCGTAATGGTATAAGTATAGATGAGAACTACAGTAATGTAAGAGGGGATTTTGGAGGCTTTACTGTTGATTATTAAAGGATAGGCTAAGAACTACAAAGGTTAGTATCTTTCAGCTGTGCTTAGGGAGCCTTCATAAACTACACTCTACTAGAAGTATAAATTACAAAGCTGGCTTCATAATATAATTAAGTAAACTAATATTATTGGGAGGCTATAAAATGATTTTCCCAGAAAAATTAAAAAAGGGTGACACTATAGGAGTAATTGCACCATCCTCACCAGTTACAAAGGAAGAGGCAGATTTATGTAAGGCTCTAGTGGAGGATATGGGCTACAAGGTTAAGATGGCTAGCTGTGTGTATAGGTCTATTCATGGCTATTCTGCTGGTACCGGTGAAGAAAGGGCTAAGGATATAAATGATATGTTTGCATGCAAAGAGGTTAAGGCCATATGGTGCATAAGAGGTGGAGATACAAGCTCCCATGTTATGGATAAAATAGATTTTGAGATAATCAAGCAAAATCCTAAAGTATTCATAGGTTATAGCGATGTAACAAATCTTCATGTGAATATTAATCAAAGGTGTAATTTAATAACCTTCCATGGACCTATGATAAAATCCGATATGCTTAAAGGCTTTGATGACTTTACTAAGGACAGCCTTGAAAAAGCATTAACTATGGATAAGGAGTTAATTTTAGAAAATCCCAAAGGTGAAGATTTTAAGGTAATGGTAGAGGGGCAGGCAGAAGGATTAATTGTAGGAGGAAATTTATCCTTACTAACCTCTATGATAGGCACTCCTTATGAGGTTGATACAAGAGGAAAGATATTATTTATTGAGGATGTGGATGAGCCAGTAAGAAAATTGGATAGAATGATGTATCAATTAAAATACTCGAAAAAACTAGATATGGCTGCAGGAATAATATTCGGTGATTTCACCGATTGTGTAAATACAGTAGACAAAAGCTATGATGTTATAGAAATGTTAAAGGAGTTACTAGCGGACTATGACAAACCAGTAATGTATAACATAAGATCTGGCCATTGCCATCCAATGTCTACAATTCCATTAGGGACTAAATGCACAATGGATACAGGTTCTAAAAACATAAAGTTTACTATTTAATATCAGTAAAAAAGAGGTTACTTTATAGGTACCTCTTTTTTATTGTTAGAGAATCTTATATTTTAAAAAATGTGTATGAAAGATGGACGGATTTTTAATTAAATGTAGTGGGGATGAACTTATTATAAACAATAATACCAAATTATTGAATATAAGGATAACGTTTACTAGAATAAAAGTGTAAATAAATTATGGGGATGGAGGGATGAACTAAATGCTAAATAGGTTAATTAAAAGGAAGAAGCTTATTTTGCTTGGAGTAGCCATAGGCTTGATAGCTGTTTTACCTAATGTAGAAGCCTTTGCATATAATTGGACAAGGACCATGAGAAAAGGATCTAGTGGAAATGACGTTAAGGAAGTGCAAATCCGTGTGGCAGGATGGGCATCAGATAGTCCAAGCCAGAAAAACATAAAGATAGATGGAATATATGGGGAAGAAACTAAGGCAGCGGTTATTCGCTTTCAAAAAGCTTATGGCCTAACCCCTGATGGTATAGTTGGTCCAGCTACTCAAGCTAAGCTCAATGAATTAGAGGATATGGATGGCTCCACCAAGAATTTTGACTGGAGTGAGTTCTATTCCCATGATGGTAAGGGCTTTTCTTCAGGAAAGGTAAGCTCTGCACAAGTAAAGGAAAATATTCGACGAACAATGTACAAGCTTGAAGCCCTGAGAAAAAAAGCAGGAAACAGACCGGTTTATGTAAACTCAGGCTTCCGTAGTATAAACTACAATAATCTAGTAAAAGGATCCTCTAACTCAATGCATATGTATGGTGTTGCAGCAGATATTCAGGTTAGCGGGAAAACTCCCTATGAAATTCAGCAAATAGCTAAAACCTGTGGCTTTAGCGGCATTATTAGATATAGCAGCTTTGTCCATGTTGATAGTCGACAGGAATATCCTTATGGTTCTGCCTCCTGGTATTGGCCATAAACCATAAACATAAATAGATTTTGCTAATTACATACCCCACTTGCAGGCTTCGAAGCTTTATATTAATAAAGCTTCGGAGTTTTTTTAATTACTCTGATATTTGTACAGTTTGTTCTCTATTATGAAAATATTATTATTTAATTTATGCCTTGAATTTGAAAGTAATTATTGTAAAATTAAGACAATGGTATATATGAAGGGGGAATAAATTTGCCTGAAATAAAATTAATAGAGCCAACTTTAGAATACGAAGAGGATATTTGGAAGTTTCGCCAAGAAATAATAGATTCTGATGATAATGATAAATTTGCAGGCTGTGGTAACCTTGAAGAATGTTCAAGTGCAAAAGAATGGATTGACACCATTAAAATAAGAAGCAGTGAAGAGACATGCCCAAAAGATAAGGTTCCATCTAATGTATATATTGCAGTTAGATTAAGCGACAATAAAATTGTTGGAATTATTGATTTAAGACACCATATCAATCATCCCATCTTATCCACTTGGGGCGGTCATATAGGTTATTATGTACGTCCAAGTGAGAGAAATAAAGGATATGCAAAAGAAATGTTGAGGCAAAACCTTTTAAACTGTCAAAGGTTAGGGATTAAAAGTGTCTTAATCACTTGTAACGCTGATAATCATGTAAGTGAAAAGACAATAATTGCAAATGGTGGAGTTTTTGAAAAAACCATTGAGGTAGATGGCGAGATTATGAAGAGATTCTGGATTACTCTATAAGCTTCAATTTACCACTTTGATTTTTCATTCTTGCCACCTTCCCGCTCTAATAAAAGAACAAAATCGCCCTAACGGGCAACATTTTTAACAGTCTGAGCTGAAGATTAAACTTCAGCTCTTTTAATTATCATGTTACCTTCGCATTCTATACATATCACAACTGGACTACCAGATTCATCAAAGTCATTAGGAGCGAAGCTTTCGTCTACTATGTATTCAGGAACGTTCTCCTCAAATCCACATTCCTTACATTTGAATCTAATGAATCTGTCTGGCTCATCAGATTGAAATGGGATTGGTGGCAATTCCTCATATTGGATTGTTTCATTCTTTAACAAATTGTAGCCCTCCTGTTACTTTCCATATTCATCTTGAATTCGGCAAGTTGTT
>DGDR01000004.1 GCA_002385545.1 Clostridium sp. UBA3947 | reverse complement strand
AGATGTGTATAAGAGACAGCTTCTGCACTGGAGGGGCATGTTATCCAGAGGTTCATCCTGAATGTGACAGCTTAGATAAGGACATAGAAAATTTAAAATTCAAGGTAGATTGCGGTGCTGACTTTTTAGTTACCCAATTATTCTTTGATAACGAAAAATTTTATACCTTCATGGATAAGGCTAGAAAGGCGGGTATTAACATTCCTATAAGTGCTGGTATTATGCCTGTTACAAACAAAAAGCAAATTGAAAGAATGGTATCCTTAAGTAATGCTACTCTTCCAGTAAAATTTAGGAGAATAATGGACAAGTATGAGCATAATCCAGAAGCCTTAAAGGAAGCTGGAATAGCCTATGCCACAGAACAGATAATTGATTTGTTATCCTGGGGCATTGATGGTATACATCTTTATACAATGAATAGGCCAGAGACCTGCAGAAGGATTATAAATAATATTACTACTATTAGAGATGATTTAGAAGCTAGAAGTTAAAGCTACTAGTTAAGATACTGTGGCGCAACTGATAAATTGCTGGTTGTGCCACAAATTTTGCTTTTTTACCTTTTAGCTGTATTATTTTTATCTGGAGCTTGTAATTTAATGGTTATGATATTTGCTTTTTGCCTATGTTACTTTGTTTCAAAAAAGTTGATAAATAGGAAAGAGTTTTGGACAAGCAATAGTTGCAATTTTTTTAATATAAAAAGAACTGCTGCACCACTTTCCAATATGGTTTTGTGCAACAGTCTTTTTCTTCAAATTCATTTGCTAAAAAGCTTTATTCTTTTTCTATGGTAACAGTTATACTCTTAGAGTCTTGACATCTTTCTAGCAGAGCAACAGGAATTGTTATTTTTTCTAAGTCACCATAGTTCATAATTTGCTTTGATATACACATTTCCCTTACACCGTCAACATAAACACATACCTTATGATGTTCATATACTGAATCTACTCTAAAGGATAGCTCCACTGAATTATCTATATTACCTTTGCTGATATAGGAAGGCACTACATATCTTATAGCTGGTCCCTTTAATATTTGAATTTTTTCCTTTCCATCTTCAAAGCCCTTCACATAGTCTGCAGCTTTTTTCCCTGCTCTTTCACTTTCCTTGGTTATGTCATCCACACTGTCATGATAATGGACAGCATTACCACAAACAAAGATACCTTCAACGCTACTGCGCATATTTTCATCTACCTCGGCACCACCGGTGTCTGGAGATATCTTCATACCACATTGCTTAAATAGTTCATTTTCTGGTGTTAAGCCGACGGCTAAAACAATAGTATTGCAGCCAATAAATTCTTCTCCTTGATCTAAGAAATTACCTTGTGCATCTAAGGGTGCTATTGTAACTCCTTCAACCCTGTCCTTACCATGGACATACTTTATATTGTGTTCCAATTTTAAAGGTATATGAAAGTCACTAATACATTGTATCACATTTTTTCTACTACCTTTGCAGTAGCTTAAAGGCTCTACAAGGGCATGAACCTTGCCACCTTCCATAATAAATCTTCTTGCCATAATAAGGCCTAAGTCAGTGGAACCATAAATGACAATCTCTTTTCCTGGCATATAACCATCTTGGTTAATAAATTTCTGAGCAGATCCTGCTGTAAAAATCCCTGCTGGCTGTGCTTCAGATAAATTAATTGTGGTTCTTGGCACTTCCCTACATCCGGTGGCCATGATTATAGCCTTTGCCTGTAACTTTATAATCCCGTCTTCTCCGTTAACAGCAATAATTTCTTTTTTATCATTAACCTCTAATACTGTTGTTTTTAATTTATACTCCACGCTATAGTTCTTTATAGCATCTATGAACCTTTCAGCATACTCTGGCCCTGTTAAATCCTCCTTGAATCTCTCAAGCCCATATCCATTATGTACACTCTGCCTTAGGGTTCCCCCTAATGCATCTTCTCTTTCTAATATTATTATATTATCTATACCTTCCTCAGCTACAGCAACAGCAGCAGCTAGTCCAGCAGGTCCTCCTCCAATTATTACAATATCGTACATCAAAATTAAAACCCCTTTAATAATTATTTCCGCTATATATATTATATATTTTTTAAATGGAATAGGAAATAACTCTTAATAATTATTCCTGTTAGCGGACTCTATTATATCCATGGCCACCTTTTCGCGGATACTATCATATAAGGCAAAGGTTCTATATGCCTTCTCCACCTCACTATAAACCAACCAGTAACCACCTTTATTCAAGGGCTTCTTGTCACCAGTAATGAAGGCTTTAACATCCTCTAATGGAATGCCAAGCAGGACTCCTATCTCATGTGGACATCCCTTTCTATATCTATATTTTATATCCTTCAGCAGGGCCTTCAGATCAAGCTGTCTATATCCACAAACCCTAAAAAAACTCCTTATATCTTCTCTGCCTAGCAGTTCCTTTAACAAGCTCCTGTTATAAATCATAACTATAGTTGAGTTTTCATTTTCTCTTAATTGAACCCACTCAATATCACTTTTTGTCTGAAGGTTACAAAAATATTGTTTCCAAAGAAGCTTCAGGTTTCTTCCACCACTGCCTAAGGATAATATAGAAGCAGGCTTTTTCCCTGCAACAACTGGTGCTACATTATAGCTAACTACTGCCTTTAAGTATTCCTCATCCTTCAGCTTTTCTAAAACCTTGACATATTGAAAAACAATTTCCTTTTTCATCTTTATTCCTTCTATAGAAAAAGACATCCCTAAGGAATGTCTTTTTATCATAGTCTATTACCATTATCTCTTTCTTCATAAGGATAAGGAATGCTCATAGTAGAATTATTTAGCGCTGTAAAAGTACCAGTATTGTAGTCATAATTGTATACACTACTCCTATATATAGACTTATCCTTATATTTCTTATCAACATATTCCACCATATGATTGGTGGATATATCCTCGTACTTTTCCATAGATATCACCTCTGTATATTATTTACACTTATTATTTCTCAAATAAGGTATAATATACTTTGGCAATTAATTGCTGACAAAAAAACAAAAGGCAACTGAAGTATCAGTTGCTGTAAAATAAAGGGGATATTATGAAAAAAACTTAACTAACTCACTGCTCATTATCATAATATCAGACAATTATTAATTAGCTATATATCAAAAATAAACTTTTTGTAAATTATATTTATTTTTTATGGAAAACTTTTGTTATTTACATTTGGTTTCCATTCTTCAAGTTATTTTAATTTATCCTCGTAGGATTTTACCATCCTTCTTACCATTTCTCCACCAACTGCTCCACATTCTCTTGCACTTAAATGTCCATTATATTCAGAAAACGGAATTCCCATTTCCTTAGCTACCTCTGTTCTGAACCTATAAAGTCCCTGTTTGGATTCTGGTACTAATTTTCTTGTTCCCTTTGATGCCATTGTATACCTCTCCCTTCTTTTCATTTTGCAAAGTTCTGAGGAAATAGTCTATTTTAATATCTTTGTTATAAGTATTTGTCATTTTAAAATAATTAACCTGTATTATTACTACCTTTCTTGTAATAATTATCCTAATACTATATATTTTCACCCTTATTAAGTATTATCTTTAACTTTTCTATTCTTTTTTCCTTTACCTCCAATATTTCAAATGTAGCATCATTGTACTCCACTCTTGTTTCCTCGCCATCTTTAGGAATATTACCTATAAGTCCAATAACAAAACCACCAATAGTATCAGAATGTTCCGATTCAAAATTTGTATGCAAATAATCATTTACGTCACTTAAGGTCATTAAACCATCGGTGATATATGTATTATTATCTATTCTTACAATATCTGGCTCCCCTTCATCATACTCATCTAAAATCTTTCCCATTACTTCCTCAATCAAGTCTTCTATAGTTACAATCCCCTCAAAACCACCATATTCATTTATTAAAATGGCCATATGATTTTTAGATCTCTGTAATTCCTTAAAAAGCTCATCTATACTTTTAGTAGCTGGTACAAAGTATGGAGTTCTTAATATTTTACGTATATCCACATTTCTAAAATCGCATTTACTAGCCTCTATCATAAAATCCTTCATATATAGGATACCAATAATGTTATCTATTTCTTCCTCATAAACCGGCACTCTTGAATAGTTTTCTTCAGTAAGTTCTTCTATAATTTCATCAAGAGGTGAATTTATATCAATAGCAAAAACCTCTGTCCTGGGAGTCATAACCTCTTCTGCTACCTTGTTATCAAACTCAAAAATACTTTCTATCATTTCCTTTTCCGTTTCATTGATTACGCCATGCTCCTGTCCTACCTCTATTAGAGACCTTATTTCCTCCATAGATACCTTTTCATCTAGCCGTTCGGTTTTAATACCAGATATTCTTACTAATAAATTAGTAGAACCAGAAAGCAGTTTTATAAAAGGCTTTGTAACCTTAGATACTGCTATAAGTGGTCTAACAGAAAACATAGCAATCTTTTCTGCCATTTGAAGAGCTATTCTTTTAGGATAAAGCTCACCAAAAACTAAGGTGAAGTAAGATAGTATTATAGTTATTATAAACAAGGCAATCTGACTGGCGTACGGAATGCCCAGTCTTTCTAAGTTCACTGCAAGCTTTCCTGATAGGCCTGTAGCAGCAGAAGCACTGGCAAAAAAACCGGCTAAAGTTATACCTACTTGAATTGTAGCCAAAAACTTACTAGGCTCTTCTGTTAACTTTTCTAGCAAAGCTGCTTTTTTATTTCCCTCTTCAGCTAGTAGCCTAATTTTATTCTTATTTAAAGATACAATAGCCATTTCAGCTGATGCAAAAAAAGCATTTAATCCTGTTAACAATACTATTAGCAAGATTTGCGTAACTGTACTTCCGCCTGTGTTCATTGATATTACCTCCATGAAGCCTAATAATATTATTATCCTTCATAGACAGTAATATATACTTAGAAAGCTACTGTACTCTTTTTAAGCTTGTCTGTTTTATTTCATTAATATTTATAAGTATATCCAGTTACTATGGGGTCTCTGTTGGTGTATTTATTCTGCAGGTATATTTATACTGAAACACTCCATCCATTAATGGGCAAAATTTTTTTCAATTACATATATGATAGGTACGAATTTCTCTAAATAGCAGTTATAAACAGCACATGTGTGCAAGGATTCGACATATACCGCACGCCCCTGGGGCGTTACTCATTCCTATATGCAATTCCATTTTCAATAGCATACTTCTCTGCATAAGAGCCTTTTGGAGTAATTATGGTAAGGTTCTCACAATCACTAAATTCATCTTTTCCAATCTTGGTCACACTTGATGGGATTTTTATATTCTCTAGGTTTATACACATCCAGAATGCATTTTCTTCGATGCTTTCTACACTATCAGGTATTGATACTTTCTGAAGATTGCAACATTTGCTAAAAGTATAATCATCAATAAACGTTATTTTCTCTGGTATAGTTATCTCAGTTAAGCTAGAACAATTGCTAAAAGCCCCTTTTTCTATACTGGTTAAGTTGCTTGGAAGTTTTATCTCTTTTAAACCTTTGCAGTTTCTGAATCCATATTGTCCTATTTTATTTAAACTATCTGGAAATTCTATATTTCTTAGCCTAAAACATTTTTCAAAACCTCGCTCTTTAATTTCTTTTACTCCATTTGGAATATATACATTCTCAACCTGTTTATTATAAAACGCCAATTCCTGTATAGCAGTAAAAGGTTTCTCAGAAATAGTATCTAGAATTTTAACCTCCTTATCAGTACCAGCAAAAGCAGTAATATATACTTGTCCATTACTTATTATATAGCTATACTCCTCTTTAGGGCTGGATAGTCGGGGCGAAATTTGCATAAATGCCAGTACTATCCAACAATTAAAATCAAAAATAATAAGATCAGACATATTATGTAATGCTTTTTTCAAATAATCTATTATAATCTTTTTTTCATTTTTCCTCCTTTTATAATCTTTTACTTCAATATTCACTTAGAAATAAATATCAAACCAGCGGGTTATTTCTACTTTAGTATTGCTTAATTCTGTTTATCAATATATCTTCTAATACTCATATCAATTATTTATTCGCACTACATTTAATTAATTCAAAACTCAAGTAGTGATTCTTTGCTTACTCTATTAAGAAATTCCACTTAATATCGTTCAAAAATAAGAATACCAATAAAATACTTCAAAAAAATAAGAAGGCATTTGAAAGCTCCAAATACCTTCTCTAAAATTATAAACTCTACTTCGCCTTTTCTAATGCCCTTTGAACTGCAACCTTCCAGTTGCCTGTGGTAACAGTAGCTGTTGCTATTGTGTCTACGTCATAGCTTTGTGCCTCTATCATTTTGCTTGCCATGTCTTCTTTAAATTGCTTTAAATTTGGCCTTGCTTTTCCGTCTACCTCTGCTCCTGTCCATTCGTCATAGTTAACCTCTTTACCATCTTTGGTAAGTCTCTTCAAATCAATATCTGTGATTTTTCCATCTTTAATTGTTACAGTGGCAGATTCTTGTCCATAATCCCATGGATCTGCTGTTCCCTCATAGGTCCCATCCTTTAAGCCTGCTGCCACATCTTTTTTGCTGTCACCTTTTTCGGTTGTATCATCACCTGTAACATCCTTACTTTTATCTTGATTCTCTGTAATTTTTCCCTGCTGATTATCCTTTTTCTCTGTACTATCGTTACCGCACCCAAATAGGAATAGCGACAATATAAGGGATAACGCGATACATATTTTCTTCATGATAACCCTTCCCTTCCTATATTAATTGATAAGATTTCTCTCATACTTATTTTCCCGAGTTATCATGGCTTTATACATATATAATATTAAGAAGTATTTTATCTAATTATCCTGCAAGCTATCATGGTGATATTGTCCTTCTCACCTCTTAACTTGGCTTCGTTAATAAGGGTTTCGCAGGAGAGCTTTAAGTCTCGTTTGTTTTTCTTAATAAGCTTTAATATATCCTTATCGCTTATGGTTTTGTAAACTCCATCGCTACATATGATAAAAAGGTCATTTTTACTGATTTGGTCTGAAGCACAGAAATAATCTAATTCCTCTTTGGCTCCAAGACATGCTGTTAATAGACTTCTCCTATAGGTTACTCCATTTACTATCTTATTAACATAACAACAATAATCCTTTGTTAAACATTGAATCTTGCTATCTATTTTATATATCCTGCTATCACCAGTATGAATAACATAGTAGTAATTGTTATAAATCAGCAAAACTGATAGAGTGGTAGCGGTTCTTATACCATTTAGTAAGGAGTATTGCAAAATTTCCTTATTGCTTTTTTTAAAGGTAAAAATCAAAGAATTAATTATATTGATAGGCTTATCAATGTTGCTTTTAAAATCCTGCTCCCACCAGCTATTAAGATTAGATATAGCAAGAGTACTAGCCACCTCGCCAAAATCTAAGCCCCCCACTCCATCGGCCACTGCAAAGATTCCAGCATAGGATTCTCCTATATCAGTTATTTTATATAGAAAGCTGTCCTGATTTACCTTCTTTGCAATTCCTATATCTGTTATCCCTGCAGCTTCTATTTTTAATTTTCTCATAACCTGTGCAATCCTTTCTCTTATCCAAAGTAAGTTAAATACTTGGTCATATTGCTTAGACGGCCTTAACTACAAACTCACTTTTTGCTAGTCTTATTTTATCTCCCACAGTAATTGGCACCTGGTTGTCCACAGGCACTTTTAGGCCATTTACATAAGTTCCATTAGCACTTCCCATGTCTGTAATATAATAATTGTTATTTACACAAGTGATTTTACAATGGACCCTGCTAATAGCCTTATTAAAGGATATAACTCCATCAACCATTTCTGCCTTCTTTCCAATTTTAAATTCTGCTTTATTAATTATTAATGTAATATTCACAGGAGTATTTTCGCCAACTAGGGCAATTGATGGTGTAAAGCTGTCATCTAAAACCTCTGTAACTCCGCCATCATCCTTATACTGAAAATTCATATTGTTTAAGCTGATATTGCTATTGGTCACATAAGGGGCATTAGGCTTTTTCTCATCGTTACCTAAAAAGGTTATAATGAGATTAGTTATTATCAGATCTAAGGCTAAAATTATTAGAGTTATACCTATATTAATACTTGCATTAAAATCAAAGGCCAATAACACAATCATCAATGAAATTAGGCTTAATATCTGGCAAAGGACAAGGAAAATTTTCTTTACCGAGATTTCGTTAAGCTTTCCACTTTTATACTGTCCATTCATAGCTTGAGGCATACTAATATAAGGTTTAGTGCTATTATATACCTGTCCTCTGTTTTGCTGCATATTAAAGGTTGGTTGAGGTGGTCTTCCATATGAAGTATTATACATAGGATTTTTGGGTCGATGCGTTGCAAATGTCCTGGGGTTTCCTATAAATTTTAAGTTTTCTATTATTACTTCTAGGGGCTGATTTCCAATAGTTATAGCTTGGTATAGTCTTGCGGTAAGCTCGCTGTTTAAATTAGGATTCCTTGAAATAGCCTCTATAATATTCTGTTTTAATTTTCTTTCAAATATAAAATTACTGTTAGCATCTGCTTCAATATTTATGGGTAGGTAAACTAAATAAACATTTAGATTATTTGGATCGATGAAGATCTTATCAAAGGATATATTTAAGTTTTGAACCTGCAAAAACCCATTACTTTTTAGCTCTAATACTATATTTAGCACCTTAGATATAATGGTCCAAAAGCTTTCTGCTGTAAGTTGTGGCAATATAGATTGCAGGGGCTTTAAATTAAATATATGATAAACTAACTTTATTTTTCCCTCTTGAGAAAGTTGTACACACTTTAAAAAGCCATTATTCATTTGATTCTGTAAGGTTTGGTAGTTATTCTGTGAAAAATATCGTTCATCCTCTATAATATAGCTTAAGGTCAAATTATCTCTGAATTCTTTTATAAAAGCACCTAGATTAGAATTATACATAGCTTTTCTCACTTTCTATATTTATTAGGGCAGCATAGGTAAAACCTATGCTGCTTCCTCAATACTAGACTTTCTTCTCAGTTTATTTATAATAAAGACTACTGCAGATATCACTATTACCACCACTAAAGGCATAGTTGAGTAAAATAATGGTTTGTTTTCATAGAACTTAAGCAGCAATGTTTTGTCCTTAAACTCAAAAGAATAGCTGGTTAGCTCTGTTTTGTTTCCTACATCATCCTCTGCCTCTAGTACTAGGTTGTATTTACCAAAGGCCTTTATAGGTACCTTAAAAATATCTTCAACAGGAGTTTTAGCTGCTAGGATATCTTCTATCAAATTACCATTCTCGTCTGTCAGCTTCAGTTGAGTAAATTTATCAGGATTCTCGCTACCTATATGAAGCTTCTCAAGGGATATTTCTAGAGACATTTCTGATATAAAGGGCTCCACATTATCTCCTGGGCTTAGACTTCTTCCTGTGACACTTTCCTTGATAATAGGCTTAGGTACTGTTCCATCTACATATATGTCATAGGTTAAATTGCTTGTATTTCCCGCCATGTCTTCTGCCAAAAGATTTATAGTCTTCTTTCCATCAGTTTCTATAGGCTTATTTATATCCCATTCCACTGAACCTAACATATCTGTTAGAGTACAGGTTATACTCTTAATATGCTTTTCATCTATTTTATTAAATTCACTAATTACAAAGCCCTTCTTTACTGTAATAGCCTTAGTTAAATCTAGCTTCATAGAGGTAAATTTAGGATTAGTCATGTCTAATATAACCTTCATTCCTATATTTGGATCAGATTTGTTGCCTGCCAGGTCTGTAGATACTACCTTTAAATCATATTCCCCTTCCTCTTGTAAATTTACAGCTTTATCAAAGGTTGTCTTTACTGCTGCTCTTTCTGCCGCAGACATCAGTTCCTTTCCATTTAAGGTTACAGAAACAGCCTTTGGATCTATGTTTTTATCACTGCAGCTAACAGTAACATTTAAGGCCTTACCACTAAAGCCATTGAAGGCTGGTCTTATTATAGCCACAGGGCTGGTTCTATCATAAATTACCTTGGAACCATCATTAGTAGCATTAAAGCTGTTAGTATTACCTGCAGGGTCCTCTACATTAATAGCAAAAGGAATTTCATCCTCCTTAAGAACCCTTTCTCCAGCAGGGATGGTATATTCAGCAGACAAGCTGCTAGTGTCATTTCCTGTAGCACGTCCACTTCGTTCATTGAAAAATACTGCTGAATTTACCCTTGCTTCATGATTTGTAGTAAAGGAAACCTTAATAGTATCACCATTTTTAGCATAGGCTTTGTTGCTGCCACTAGATGACATGGTAGCATTAACAGTAATTGGAGCATAATATTTCAACTTATTTATTACTGCACTGTCTTGATGATTTTTTGATACAGTATCATTGGCAGCCTCGTCATCTACATTGAATTGGAAGGACACCTGTTGTAAATCTACTATATCACCATTTTTTAGGGTGTATTTTCCTGTCCAGCTCTTTCCTTCGTTATTCTTACTAGTAAATTCAATGTTTTTTCCTGCTATTTTTGAAACAGATATGTGTGTTTTATGCTGGGTATCAAAGGTAACGGTAATTGTGTCTCCATCCTTGGCGTATTTTGAGCCATCCTTTACATTGTTACTTACTATCTTTAAATTGGATACCTTAATTGGTTCAAAGTACTTAACATTTCTATCCTCCTGACCATTGGTAAAGGTAAATGGTGTATTAGCTGCTGCATCTGTTAATGTAAAGCTGTAGGGAATTAGCTGTTGGTCCTGTAGTGCCCCTGGGGTAACGAGATAGTCTATAGACCAATTCATATTATCGCTACTTTTAGCTTCGCCACTTAACTCCTTTCCTCCAATTAAAAGCCTAGACACCTTAACAGGATGGGTTGTAGTAAAGGTCAATTGTATTATGTCTCCATTTCTAGCGACCTTTTCAGAGTTTCTATTATTTGAAGCAAAACCTGTTATTGTTGCTTTTATAGGTGCCATATATGTAATATCCTTAAGTTCTCCATCCTTTTTTGTAGTAACAGGAGTGTTTCCAGCTGCATCATTCACTGTAAACTCAAAATCTATAGGTGAGTTATCCTCCAAGTCTCCATCCTTAATTTCATAAACTGCTGTCCAAGTTTTATTATCCTTTGTAGTAAGCTCCTTTGAATCCTTGGAAGTATCAAGCTTTTGTCCTGCAATTTTAATTTTATCTACTGTCACCTCATGATTAGTTGTGAAAGCAACAGTTATCTTATCACCATTCTTAGCATAGGTCCTATTACGATTGCTACTACTAAAATCCGTCACCTTTACTTCTATAGGAGCCATATATATCACTTTATTTTCAGTGTTAGCTTCCGTTATGGCTATAGGAGTATTGCCTGCAGCATCCTTTAATGTAAAACTAAAAGGTATATTTTCACCATCCTTAAGCTCTCCGCCTTCTATAGTGTAAATTGCTTCCCATTTCTTAAAATTCTCATCAATATGCCTTATCTCGGCCTTTCTTCCAGCAATTTTACCTTCAGCTATATCAACGGCATGATTAGCTGTGAAGGTTACCTTCACCTTCTCACCATTTTTAACTAAGCTAGTGTCTCCTTCATCCTTTATTGAACTAAAGCTATCTATAGCCGCTTTAATAGGTGCATAATAAACAACTTTACTATCTTTTCCGCTACCAGAGGTCTCAGTTACAGGATTGTCTTTGTTGCTATTTCCCTTAGTGTCTTCAAAGTAAATCTTGAATTCAAATTCCTTATTGTCTTCCCCAGCCACTAGGTTTAATTGTTCTGTTTCTTCTGCCTTGCCAGTTTCATCAGTTGAAGCTTCTGAACTATTATCTACTGGTGGAGAATTCTTTTCTGCTACCTGAAACTCTGCCTCGTAATATTTATCACCAAGTTTCTTTGCTGGAACCACTACATTATTAATATCTACCTTTACAGACTGATCGGAAATACCGCTATTATCATATAGCTTAAAGGATACCTTAAACTTATCCCCTAGCTTTACATAGTCTACATCATTATTATTGGAGTTTTCTTCTACCTTTGAAATACTAACATCTCTTGCCTCTGGAGGATCTACATCCATTCCTACACTACGTTCTGTTGTATCACTAACATTGCCTGCAGCATCAATAGCTCTTGCTTTAACCCTATGTTGTCCACGAAGTTTCTTTTCAAATCCTTCCTTACACTTAGTCCAGCCACCCCATATTGGATTGCCGAAAATGTCTATTCTAGCTATTTGATATTCATATTCTACTACGCCGCTAAGCTTATCGGTGCTACCACCAATTGAAATAGTTTCTATTCTATGCTCTTCATCTATAGACACAGTAGAAATAATAGGTGTTGTAGGCTTTTCCCCGTCGAATTTAACACTAGTATTGCCAGTATTAAAATTATTTGTAGCATCTAATTGGTTACCTAATATATCTAAAGCCTGTATTTTATATGTAAAGCTTCCATCCTCATTTACATTGCTAGTTAACTCATCAACAGCAAATTCCACTTTAAACTTAGCCTTATCCTTGTCTTCACTTACTTTTGCAGCTTTTTTCTCTATAGTTCCTATACTAACCTTCACACTGTCATTATCAATAGTATTTATTCTGTTATCATCACTAATATAAAAGCTTATTTCAAAAGAATCCCCCTTCTTCATCCAAGTATTCTTTTCATCTCCAAGCTTTTTTGACTTTGCCTCTTCTGTAACTATTGGCCCATGTATGTCATATTCAACTAAGAGTTCCGTAAGCTCAAAACCCCTATTTTCCCGTTTATATTGATCTATATTATCTTTACTGTATTCATTGCCTACAAGGAAGTCCTCTTCCTTAGATATGTACCCAATGTAACAGGTAATAGTATCCCCACTATTAGAAAGCCCAGTAATACCTGTTATCTCAGCTTTATTTTCCTTAACAAGATTATTACTTATACATTTATATAGATCAGTATCCTTTTTCTTAGTGAATGTAACTAAATACTTATCATTTTTATCTTCTTCTGTTTCCAAAGTTACCTTATCCTTGTCCTTTGTATACGCTTTATTTGGCTCTGGTCCATTATTTCTTGCTCCAGTTTCCACTGGTAGCAGGGCAAATATACTGTATATTAAAACCCCTATAACTGCCAAAGCCCCTATTAACTTATGAGTATTTCCTTTTAGTTTTAACAGCATAATAGAACTCCCCCTCATTTGATATTCAATAATTACTCTCCAAGTCATCCTCTGGCTTCTCTAAATAAGTTGTACATTCGGCCTCTATCAATGCTGTAGCATAATTTTGAGCTTTGCTTAACAACTCAGTTTCTTCATCACTAAGCAAGTATGTTAATTCCTCATTTGGCTTGGTTGCCAACTGCCTTTTTTCTTGAAGAGTTTCTTTATAAGCTATGGTCTTTTCAAAGCTTTTTTTACTTTTAAGCTTTCGTTGTCCAATATTTAAAAAGTAACTGACTGCTGAGGGTATCTTCTGGTTAAAAAATATAAACAAGGAAAGAAGAAAAAATAGAACTGTCAGCACAAGCCCTGTGTAAAACAGTAATTCATTCACAACACTCACTCCTCTATTCCAGCCATTTTCATTTTATTTTTCAATGCACTAAATCTAGATAACTCCACTGGCTGCAAATTCTTATTTGTAGCTTTTATAGCTAAAACCTTTTGGTAATAACTACGGGTATTGGTGAAATCCCTGCTGGCCTCATTAAGCTTTATCATCTCCATATCCAAATAGGCTTCCGTTATACTTATAGCCGCAAATAAGTTCTCGGGATTTTCATTTAAAACTTCCTTAAACACAGTAATAGACTTATTTAAATGGTCTATAACATCATCATTAATTTTGCCTATATCCTCTATGTTATTGTAACTGTCAAATATAGCCTTATGAGCGTTACCCTTTTTCAGCTTTAGCGGTTCGGATAAATCATCATTCAAATCATCTAAGTATCCAAACCAAGTTAAAGATTCCTTCAACCTCTCTCTTTGCATGCTTTTATCAGAAATACGAACTGCACTATTATACAAATTAGAAGCCACAAGCTCATACATTGGAATAATATTATTAAACTCTAGCCTATCTGAATCTAGGTTTCTATCTATAATAACCTTTGCCTTAGTTCCCATCTCAAAAATTTTTTCATAGGAGTTTTCAAATTCATCAGGATAAGTATTATAAATAAGCATAAGCAAATAATAATTATCTAATTTATCATCCTCCCTCATGTTATTTGCACTATCGGTATATTCCTGTAATTTTATCATGCCCTCATTAAGTTCCTTAAAATTCTGGGTTCCTATATCCCTAGAACAGTTTAAAGCTATAATTTCTAAATAATCTATTTCATTTTTATCTAAAGTACCATTACTATACTCATTGCTTTTCTTAATTACTTCTATATAATTATGAGCATAGCCAGCATAGGTAGGATTATTTACTGCTAAACACTTTTTTGATAACTGATAAAGCAAGATAGGATCATTATGTACTGGACAATATTTATCCTCCACATACTTTCTGAGAATATCTATAGCGTCCTGTGTTTTTATAACATAAGCCTCATCATTATCCCTTGGAAGTAATACATTAAATAACTTTAAGTAGGCTTCCACATTATCAGGATTATACTCAATAGCCTCTCTATACGCTTTTTCAGCCTGTTCATAGTTTTTATCCTTTTCAAAATTCACTCCTTGAGAAAAAGCATATTGATAATTTTTTCGATTGTGCTTTTCTATTCCAATTTTACCTTTAATTGTTAGCGAAAGCGAAATAAAAAAACATAATACACTACAGCCAAATGTAACAAGCTTTTTTTTCATGGCTTTTCTATACTTAGAATTTAGCATATTAATGTTTTCTAAATCCCTTTTTAATTCCTTGCAATTTTGATACCTATCCTTAGGATCTGCCTGTGTACATTTTTCTATAATGTACTCTAAACCTTCAGACAGGGTAGGGTTTATTTCTCTTATTGGCCTGATAGACTCCGGACTCGCCCCTGGGGTAGTAGCTGTAACTAAGTAATATAGGGTTACGCCTAAGCTATAGATATCTGTTCTTTCATCTAATACATCATTAACATACTGCTCAGGAGCAGCGTACCCCTTAGTACCTACCTTAGGTCCTAAATAAGGTTGTCCTTTCACACACTCTATAGCAATTCCAAAGTCAATTAGCTTAACTCTTCCATTCTTAGTTAGCATTATATTATCTGGCTTCATGTCTCTATAAATTATAGGATTACTCTTGGTTGTATGCAGGTAATCCAAGGTATCACATAAAAGCTTTGCCCATTCCACCACATCCTTCTCAGGCTGTGGTCCTTCTGCTTCTACCTTCTTGCTAAGAGACACACCGTCTATAAAATCCATCACAACAAAGAAATCTTCTCCTAGCTCAATTCTATCAACTATTCTTGGTACATCGGGATAATTAAGGGTGGATAGAAGCTCAACTTCCTTTTTAAAGGCTTCCACATCAACACTTTTATTGTTTTTTACCTGCTTTACAGCCCAATAGGATCCTAATATCTTATCTCTTGCTAAATATACAGAACCCATTCCGCCCTTTCCAAGCTCTGCTATAAGCTCGTACCGTTCATTAAGAACCTTACCAACCATTCTCATATTTTTATCACCTAATGTCTATTAATAATTTATATACTAATTGTACATATTTATAATATTACCATATTATGGTAATATTGTCCATCTACTTGTTCTGTTTGAAAGTAATCCTATTAGTCTAGAATGCAAGAAAAAATCCCCACTGGATTATCAAAACTCCAGTGGAGACTTGCTCTTTGATACTTATAGTACTCAAAGTTCAATAATATTTCTTTTTCATAATCAACTTTTTATTGAAATCAAATAATTTTATCTAAAATCTATAATGGCTCTCAAATAAATTGCATCATCAATATTTTCAAAGACAGCCCAACTACCAGTATTAAAAGCAGTTTGATCTTCTAGCAAACTGATTGTCTGATAATATATAAAGGTATGGCTCTGAACCTTACTTATCACTTGTTAATTTCTGAATTTCTCTACATAGTTTCCATACTTCACTGGTTGAAGGTTCTGTTATGCTACTATTTACTGTATCTTTAGAATCAAAGCTCTTTTCAACAATTTTTATGCGCTTTATACCATGACTACCACTTTTTATGCTAGTGGGGAAAAGATTATCGATAACTACAGGCACTTCGCCCTGTACCGCAAATTCAAGATTTGATGGAATCTGATCAGCAGAGTAAACTGTCCTAATATCCTTACCCCTTGTACCATTTCCAGACACAAAATTTCTTATTGCGATTAAGCCTGATGGGCTAACTATATGTCTAAAATACTCTGAATCTTTTCTATTAGCAAAATCAACAAACTTGTAAATAGCATTTAAAGTGGTTTGAAACTGGAAAGCTTCCAATTCTACTCCATCTAAATTCATCATAACGTAAAACGAAGTCTGGGATACATTGTCATATCATCTACTGTCATCGTCGACATTTGAATAAAATATATAATCCTTGTTAATATTAATTCGTTCTACCAGGTTATCAATAACTAATTGCTTTTCAGACCCGTCTGTTCTCATTTTATATAACTTGCCTACAAAGATTTGCTTCTCTGGGTTATGCTCTATATAATAAATCCATCCATCATCTAATATTAATTGACCATCAAATCTGTATCTATAAATTAAATTTCGTTTATGGGATGTACTATTAAGCTGCCGAATTATCTTATTCTCTGTATCTTCTAAAAACTCAGGCTTAATATGTATCTTCTTATTGGCACTTTCATACACCTTCTCCAACACCGTTAAACTCTTCTTTCAAATCATTCTTTAACATATTTCTTGCTCTACTAAGCTGAGACCTTATGGTTCCTTCTTTAACCTTTAAAATATTACTTATTTCAGTTATTGATAGATTCTCATAATAATATAAATAAATAACAGTTCGATACTTGAGTGGCAATTGGATTACGCTATAATAAACCTCTCTTTCCTCATCATTGAATTCTATATTTTCGTCAATCTGAACAGTCCTTCTAAACCATACAGAATTAAAAATATTATTGCTACAGTTGATGGTTACCCTTATCAACCATGCCCATTAAGTGATTATAATCTATGTTAGAACTCATAGTATTTTTTAAGCATCTGGTTAAGACCTATACCTTGCTCAAAAAAAGAGTTAATACTCCTTAATTGGAATTATTAACTCCCTCTATAATCTTTAAGTTTCTTTGTTGCACTCTATTATTCTTATATTTTCATTTTTATCAAAGCGAAGTTTATGGATAAAAATCAAATAATTGACCCTAATAGACATAGCATAAAATTGGAAATCTATGTGCAATTAGATATTCACAATACTCAGGTGCTCTCCCCTCCCATGTCTCACAGAATCAATTTTAGTAGTTTAAGATTTTAAATTTTATTAGCTTTTAAATCTTTCTTTTATTTTATCAAGTAGCATTTCTATCTTTTTCTGCATCAGCTGGATGTGTTTGAAGTTATTAAACTATTATAATATGTTTGATTACTCTATGACACCTAAAAAAGCTTTTTTAAAATCCTCATACATTTCAAATGCTATCTTTAAAATTTCTTCTAAATCATCATACGTACCGAAAATCGGCTTTTTTATTCTATATCTTGAATCAATTAATCTGCGTGAATAGGTCCCCCATGGTGCTCCTAAAATTAATTTATTATTTTCTTTTACAACCCAAACCAAATCTACCATACCGCTATATAGAATGATATGAAACCCAAAAGTAAAACTTCCCTTTTCTTCTTCTTTCAATTTATAAAATTTTTCTTTTTTATCAAAATCGACCATGTACCCCATGTCTTGAATTGTTTCCATAACTTCTTCCCCATCAATATATATTAATCTTTTATCAGATGGTGTCTTTATTTCATAAAATGCATTTGATAATTTTTCATAACGCTCGATAAAATTGATTTTTATTAATGCTTCCTTTATTCTTGAATCTAATTCTACCATATTTTACTCTTCTCCAAATCTACTCTAATCTTATCTTTTGGTGTTTGATCTTTTTTCCACTTTCCTATTTTATGTAGTTAAAAGCATACGAAGCTGCTGTTATTTTTTATATTTCTGAATAGTAACTAACCCATTATTTATTCTCCATTCATCATCCCCCTCGGATTCTTCATCACTACACATAAAGAACCCTTCGATTTTTTCATCAAGTTTTGCTATTAATTCAATTTGCTCTTTTATATAATCATAATACTCACTGGTGTTAGTATATTAGTGTAG
>DGDR01000166.1 GCA_002385545.1 Clostridium sp. UBA3947 | reverse complement strand
AATTAACATTTTAGAGAGTTTTGCTTATAAGTGCATCTTTTTTTGAAAAATACACTGGAGTTTTTACACCCCAACATTTATTATAGAACCTTTTTTTATTAATAGATAAAGATAGCTGCTGTTTAACCAATATCATAAAAGAAATACAGGTTTATTTGATCCTATTGAAGAGAAAAGCTATCCCCTAAAGGAGATATACTTCGTTGGGTATGCATTTATGGAGGCAATAGGATACCAATATAAGTCAAAGCACGATAGAAAGCTAAGAAAAGAAATTAGTGTACTCCATGGTGAAAAGTATGCAGATTACTATCTTAGGGTGATACATTCACAGAAAGTCACCTTTGCCTTCACCTTAACTGTACTGGCCTTTCCCATGTATGGACTAGCTGATAGTGTGGCGGCATTATTTGTAATGTTAATGTTTGCAGCAGTTGCTTATTATTACTTTGGTACTGTAACAGAAAAGGAAATTACCAAACGATCTGAAGAAATGCTTAGTGATTTTTCTGACCTTGTATCAAAGCTGCCCTTCTCACCAATGCTGGCATGATTATTAGAGAAGCATGGGAAGAGGTTGCTTACACGGGTGATAGCACTCTGTACAAAGAAATGCAAACGACAGTAGATGAAATGAGAAATGGTGTATCTGAGGTCGATGCTCTATTTAACTTTGGAACACTATGAGGATTGGTGGATAAAGGTTCCCAATATGAATGATATTGGCTCTTTTCTAAGTGGGCTTGACAATGTACCTGATGAACCAAAAGAAATGGAGGGCTTATTTTATAGCGACTATCTAACTGCCTTTGTCTATCTCGGCTTAAAAAGCAGTGCTGCAGAATCAATGTACCAGCGAATGGCAGAAGTTATCCAGGCTAATTTGCGAGGACTAACCAACGATACAAGCTATTCAATGAAAAATGCACGGGTATATTTTAAGCTAGAAGCACAGCTCCGAGTAAAGCCCCTAATGATAGCCCTGCCTTACTTTGGCTTTCGCTATAGCTACAAAAATTCCAGTGGTGTATCCAAGGTCAATGGCCAAATAATTGATAAGGCAATAGCAAATTCAGCCATTAAATATTCAGATGATGGTAAAAAGGCAAGTGTAATGTTTCAGATACCAGAGTCTGCTTTAAGGGCTAATAACCAATTTAATGGTACACTAGAGTTCACAGCAATTGATCGCTCAGATAATAGTACAGATTTCATAGGCAAGAGGAGGCTGGTAGTTGATAATATTACACCAACAGCAAGTGTATCCTACAATAGTCCAGTACAAAAATTAAATGATCTTTCATACTATAGTGGAGCAATCAAGGCAACTATTACAATAAATGAAGCCAATTTCTTTAGCGACGATGTTAAAGTTATGGTATCAAAGGATGGTGCTAGTCCATACCAGGTAAAACCTACTTGGCTAGATGAAAGCATTGATATCCATACTGGTAGCTTTACTATTGAAGAGGACGGTAGCTATTTTGTCACAATCAACTATACAGATAGATCAGGTAACAAAATGACTGAGTATGTGTCAAACAAGCTTATCATCGATACTACAAAGCCAAGTATTTCTGTCAATGGCATCAAGGATGAGTCAGCCAACAGGGGTGATACTGTTGGGTTTGTAGTTACTGTCGAGGATCAAAATCTTGATGGTGCTTCCTTTACACCTTCCTTAATTGCTACTATTAGAAATGAAAATGGTAATTTTGAAACTGTAGATATTACACAAGAGGGAACTATAAATACCATAGTAGATGGTAAAAAATACACATATATTGTTGACAACCTCGAATTAGATGGTATTTATACATTAACCTGCCAGGTCCACGATAAGGCTAGAAACCTATGTAATGAATTGATGATTATAGACTCAGATTTAGTGGCTCAGGACTTATGCTTTTCAATTAATAGGATGGGTTCAAGCTATGCTCTAGACAGTAGAGTTAAGGAAATAAACGGGTCATTTGTAGTGAGTTCTGAGGACATTGTTATTACAGAGGTAAATGCTGATAGGTTAGAAGGACTTAAGATCACGCTCTTTAAAAATAATCAGACCATCACACTTGTAGAAGGGACAGATTACAGGGTAGATATTTCTCGTGGCGATGGAGGTTGGTACCAATATTCATATACTATACTAGGTAAAAATTTTGCCGAAGATGGTGTATATCGAATAGCAGTATATACAGAGGATGCAGCGGGAAATGTTTCACAAAACACCCTTGACACCAAGGCGATGGATATTAGCTTTGGTGTTGACAAAACCAGCCCCAATATAATTGTGACCAATCTAGAAAAAGGAGTCACATACCCGCTAGACTTCTTAACTGTGCTTATGAGTGTAAACGACAATCTTAAGCTTGAGAATGTAGTTGTATATCTAAATGATGTTGAGCACATGAACTGGAAGGCAGAAGATATAGAAAAGATAATTGCAGAAAAAAGAGACTTTACTTTTGACATAGGTGGAGACAGTACACGGCCACATAGTGTAAAAATAGTGGCTACAGATGCCGCCGGTAATAAAGCTATATCTGAGATCAATGGCTTTTATGTAACCAAGGACCTATGGGTTAGGTACTATAACAATAAATACTTATTCTTTGGTTCAATAGCCGGTGCTTTACTCCTAATAGTAGCTTTAACCGTCCTTGTGTTAAAGGGCAGAAAAAAGAAAGGGGCTAGTGCATGAGCTAGGCCTCTATGATATAACTTTACATGAACTAAAGTAGGTTTTTAGGTCTTGCTAACTATAGGACTAGTACTAGGGTGCCGGCTGCAATGAGTAGTCCTCCAATAAGAGACTTTGCATCAGCTTGCTCACCTAGGAATAAAAAGGCCATTATTATTGTAAATACAACGCTCAGCTTGTCAATTGGAGCAACCTTGGATACTTCGCCCATCTGTAGTGCCTTGTAATAGAAAAGCCAGGATGCTCCAGTTGCAAGGCCTGATAGGATTAAGAACTGCCAGTTCTTGCTTGTTAGGCTTACTATCTCCTTGTGTTTACCTGTAAAAAACACAATACCCCATGCTAGGAGGAGAACTACAAAGGTCCTAATAGCTGTAGCCAAATTGGAGTTGACTCCTTTTAATCCTAGTTTTGCAAGAATTGATACTAGGGCTGCGAATACAGCAGATAAGAGCGCATATAAAACCCACATTTAAATCAATCCTTTCTTTTGCTAGTAATTGAACAATATATAGATGTCAATTCAAGCTAATATCTAATGTGCTTATTCTACCATTTGTAGGGTCCCAAGAACAAGGCTAATAGGCATAAGTCTTTTGTTTATTCGTAAGTATACTATATATAAGAGTTTTTAATATAGTTTTTTTATATAGCTGTTTATTAGATAGGCACTGATGATTAGCTGCCCTAGAGTAAGACTTTTAGCTACAACCATTGACTTTAGTGGGATACAATGTTATTATACAAGTGTTATCACATATTAATAAGGACTACTTGAGCTTATAGACCATAGGTAAAAGAAAGGTATGTGAGACTAATATATAACTTAATATCTTAATTTTCTTGATTCTTAGGGATAGCCTATTATTCAAGTATAATGGAGAAGCTACACAATATATATACAAAAATATGTAGACTGGTATTTTAGCTTCTTTATTTATATAAAGTGATACTTACTTGGGAGGAAGTACCCGTGATCGAGACTTTAGATGGGAACCATGAAACGGTAAACTATCGGGGTGATTTTAGGATCAAAATTCATAAAAACAAGGAAAAGGAAGATTACCCCCAGCATTGGCATACAGATGTAGAGATAGTTATGCCTGTTGAAAACACCTACAAGGTTGTAATAGACGAAGTCACATATAAGCTCAAGGAGAAAGACATAATTCTCATACCATCTGGGACCTTGCATGAGCTATATGCTCCTTCAGATGGATACCGGATAATAATGCAGTTCGACTATTCAGTTTTTAAAAATGTTAGCGGAATTAATTCAATCATACAAAACCTATACCCATGTGCCTGTATCACACAGGAGACCATGCCAAATATACAAGAAAAGCTTGCAGAATGGATATTAGATATTACCGATGAGTACTTTGCCAATTGGCCTCTTAGAAATGCAACTATATATAGCAAACTCTTATCCTTCTTAACAATGCTTGGCCGAGAATGCATTAACAAAGACAAGGGCTTTTTATCTGGCAAGGATCAAAAACAGCAAGTATACATAGGAATGCTTATTAATGTGTGCAAGTATATCGATGAACACTACACAGAGACCATTAAAATAGATGATATTGCTAACATTGCGGGCTTTAGCAAATTTCACTTTACAAGACTTTTCAAACAGACAATGGATATGTCCTGGTATGATTATCTGATAAACCGTAGGATCATGCAGGCAGAAAAGCTATTAATCGAAACAGACCTATCTATTATGCAGGTTGCTATGAAGGCAGGTTTTGGGAGCTTAGCAACTTTCAATAGGATATTTAAACAAAAAAGAAACTGTACACCCACTGAGTATAAGCGAATGTATAAAAGAGTACACGCATAATAAAAATAATATTAGCTATCATAAAATATAGGTAATCGCCATAATAAAGGCATTAAGTAGCTATAAAATGTATATAAATATAAAAAGAACAAGCAATAAATGAGAAATAAATAGCAATATATAAGCAGAGTGTTCATAATATCAAGTATATAATCCATTATAGTATACAAGTTTTATTGTATATATTTCACAAAAATATGAGGAGGGAAACCATGAAGAAACGTATTTTTTCAATTATTGTTGTAGCCATATTAGTATTAGGTTTAGCATTAACAGGCTGCAACAAGAGTTCTGGACCAGCCAAGGTTGAGGACGATCCTAACGTATCATCATTAAATGTTTATTCATTTACTGATGAGGTACCAAGTATGCTCAAAAAGTATGCTGAATTAAACAGTGACTTCAATCTCACAATCAACGAGACTATTAGAGCTACTGACACAGGTGCATATCAACCAGCACTAGACACAGCACTACAAAGTGGTGGCTCAAGCGCACCTGACATTTACGCCGCTGAGGCTGCATTCGTACTAAAGTATACTCAGGGTGGTGCTTCTAGCTACGCTGCTCCTTACAAAGATCTAGGAATAGACGTAGATAACTTAATCAAAGAGGCAAAGATTGCTCAGTACACAGTTGATATCGGTACAAGACCAAGCGATAAAAACGTAGTTGGTCTAGGCTACCAGGCAACTGGCGGTGCATTCATCTATCGTCGTTCCATAGCCAAGGACGTATGGGGAACAGATGATCCAAAAGAGATCGAGAAAAAGGTCGGTCCTGGCATGGATAAGTTCTTTGATGCTGCAGAAGAGCTCAAAGCAAAAGGCTATGCTATAATATCTGGTGACGGAGACTTATGGCACGCAGTCGAGAACAGCTCTGAAAAGGGTTGGATAGTAGATGGCAAGCTACATATCGACAAAAAACGTGAAGCTTTCTTAGACCTTTCCAAGCAGCTTAAAGACAATGGTTATCACAATGATACAGCAGACTGGACAGAAGCATGGTATGCTGACATGAAGGATGCCGGTGAGAAAAAAGTATTTGGTTTCTTCGGCCCTGCATGGTTAATCAACTATGTTATTTTAGACCACTCCGGATATGACCCAGATGAAGGCGAAATGGGTACATTCGGTGACTGGGCTATATGCGTACCTCCAGAGGGCTTCTTCTGGGGCGGCACCTGGGTACTTGGTAACAAGGACACCAAGATAAAACAAACAGTCGGTAAGATAATCCAGTGGATCACACTTGATAGCTCCGATACAGGACTACAGTACATGTGGGCTAATGGTACTTTCTCAGAAGGTGGCGGTAAGGACGCAGTTGCTTCCGCAGCTGTTATGGAAAGATCCGACGGTAAGCTTGATTTCTTAGGTGGACAGGATATGTTCGAAATATTTGTTCCAGCAGGTGAAAACGCAAGTGGTAAGAACATGACAGAGTTTGACGAGGATATCAACAGCTTCTGGCGTGAGCAGGTAAACGAGTATGTAGCTGGTAGCAAGTCTAGAGAGCAAGCTATCGAAGACTTCAAGAAACAGGTTAAAGACGAGTTAGATATAGACGCTGAATAATTTACCGAAGTAATAGTATAGGGCGGGCGGATGGTCTTTCCGTCAGCCCTATATTTATATAAAAAGCTTTAAAAGTTGTTAACGGAGGTGATTTTGAATGACAAATAAGCCACAAGTTAATGGTAATGTAGCCAAAAGGCATAAAGGCGTTAGCTATGCTAAGTATGGATATATATTTTCTATACCTTTTGTGCTTACCTTTCTACTATTTACCTTATACCCAATTGTCTATACTCTATTAATTGGCTTTACTGACTTACAAGGTGTGGCAGCAACAGATATAAACTTTTTAACTAGCAATCCATTTGATAACTTTAAAAGTATTCTAACAAATGATACCTTTAAAACCTCTTTCAAGAACACTGTTATATTGTGGACAGCCAACTTTATACCACAGATAACAATTGCCTTAATGCTAACTGCCTGGTTTACCAACCAACGTAGAAAGCTTAGAGGTCAAGGTGCATTCAAGGTCTTATTTTACATGCCTAACATTATGACTGCTGCAACAATAGCTCTCTTGTTTAGTGCATTGTTTTCCTATCCAAAAGGTGTTATAAACGACTTATTTTTAGCTCTTAATTTATCAGATACACCTATAGAGTTTTTTAGGGATAAAACAACAGCCAGGGGAGTAGTTGCCTTTATACAGTTCTGGATGTGGTATGGTAATACTATGATCGTATTAATAGCAGGAGTATTGGGTATAAACCCATCTTTATACGAATCGGCAGAGATAGACGGAGCAAGTGCTGTTCAATCCTTTTTCCGAATCACAATTCCCTGCCTAAGGACTATTATCCTATACGTTTTGGTTACTAGTATGATAGGCGGTTTACAGATGTTTGATATTCCCTATTTATTAGTAACAAACTCAGGACCCGATAATGCTACAATGACTACTAGTGTATTCATCTATAGACAGGCATTTAGGGGCAGGTATCTATACAATAGGGCGGCAGCGGCCAGTGTAATAATGGCTTTGATTGCAGCTGTTCTTTCAGGTGTACTATTCTTTATCCTGCGTGATAAGGATGCAGCTAGGCTAAAAAAGGAAGAAAGAATGCGAAGGAAACAACAAAGGCTAGAGCAAAAGAATCTAGCGCCGAAGGGAGGTCAGTGATATGAATAGAAAAGCAAGAACATCCCGCTATACAACACTAACAATTAAGTATATTGTTTGTATAGTACTAGCTCTTTTGAGCATATTACCCTTTTGGGTCATGTTTGTAAATGCAACAAGGAGCACAACTGAGATTCAAGCAAGGGCGATTTCCCTTATACCATCAAATAACCTAGCATACAATTTCAAGGTCTTTGAGGGCAAGAGCTTTGATGCATGGATAGGATTTAAAAACTCTATGATAGTTTCAGTAGGCGCGACCCTATGTACAGTTTATTTTTCCTTGCTTACTGCATATGCACTGACTGCATATCATTGGAAGATGCGACAACCATTTTTCACCTTTATAATGGCAGTGCTTATGATACCTGCTCAGGTATCGAGTATAGGGTTTTATCAGTTTATGTATAAGCTCGGCTGGACAAACAGCTTCTTACCCCTTATACTACCTGGGATAGCTGCTCCATCATCAGTCTTCTTTATGAGGCAGTTCCTGCTTGGAGCATTAAACCTAGATATAGTAGACTCGGCAAGAATTGATGGTGCTAGTGAATTTTATACATTTAACAGGATAGTTGTACCGATAGCAAGGCCGGCCTTAGCTACTCAGGCGATATTTGCCTTTGTCGCAAGCTGGAACAACCTGTTTACACCTTTGATTCTACTATCAAGTAGAGAGAAATATACAATGCCAATCATGGTAAGCTTGTTAAGGGGTGACATATATAAAACGGAATATGGTTCTATCTACCTGGGATTGAGCCTGACGGTACTTCCAATATTTATAATGTACTTCCTACTTTCAAGATACATTATCGAGGGTGTAGCTCTAGGCAGTATAAAAGAATAGAGATATGTTTAGGGCAAAATTTTTAAACTGTTAATAAGCCAATTAATCACTGATTTGATTATTTGGCTTATTATTTTTATAGAGACAGAAAAGTTATTTTGTATTTGACTAACCTTCTATTGCTTGTGCTATAATTAGTTTAGAATAAAAATAGGAGGTGGCTTATATGGCTAGAAACCCTAACAAGAAAAAGGAAAAGGCCTTTTACGCAAAGGCAAGAAATACCTGGACCCGCAGACCCACAATTCAGGTCGTAGAAAATGGTAAAGCCTACAACAGAAAAAGAGAAAAAAGAAAGCTCCATCAAACCCTTATGAAAGGTGATGATGGAGCTTTTTATATTAGTCTGTCATACTTATTTTGCGTAGCTTTTATACTTTACCTCAAGGTCTTT
This sequence comes from Clostridium sp. UBA3947, assembly GCA_002385545.1. GTDB lineage: Bacteria > Bacillota > Clostridia > Clostridiales > Clostridiaceae > Clostridium_AU. The sequence continues at coordinate 4,687 of DGDR01000166.1, read as the reverse complement.
ATCGGACAGGGTTTCCATAAGGTAGTCAGCAAACTCACTACTACTAGCACCGGTATCACGACCTGTCATGACAAGCTTCTTTTCATACTGGCCACAAATGTCTAAGGCCATTTGGAGTTTTTCTGCTTCCTGTCTGTAACCGATGTGATCCATCAACATACCTGCAGCCCTAATTATACTACTGGGATCTGCATATTGGGCACGACCCTCATCTACCATCCTTGGGGCAGAACCATGGATAGCTTCAAACATAGCATATGACTTTCCAATATTGGCACTACCAGCTGTTCCAACTCCACCTTGGAACTCTGCTGCTTCATCAGTTAGGATATCTCCATAAAGGTTAGGCAAGACCATAACCTTAAACTGGGTTCGCCTGTTTTTATCAATTAGCTTTGCTGTCATAATATCTATATACCAATCGTCCCATTCAACCTCTGGATAGTCCTTGGCTACCTCTCTGGCTATATCAAGGAATTTTCCGTCTGTTGTCTTTACAACATTTGCCTTGGTAACAACAGTAACCTTGTTTTTGCCTGATTTACTGGCATAATCAAAGGCAGCTTTAATAATGCGGTATGACCCCTCATGGGTTGCTACTGTAAAGTCTATAGCCAGGTCATCGTTTACATGTATACCATCAGAGCCCAGTGCATAGGCACCCTCGGTATTTTCCCTATAAAATGTCCAGTCAATCCCTTCTTCTGGTACACGGACAGGCCTAACATTTGCAAATAGATCAAGCTCTTTTCTCATAGCCACATTGGCACTTTCAATGTTTGGCCATGGGTCACCAGCTCTTGGAGTGGTGGTAGGACCCTTTAGTATGACATGGCACTTTTTAAGTTCTGCCAGGACGTCATCTGGTATAGCCTTCATTTGCTTTGCCCTATTCTCTATGGTCAGTCCATCTATAACCTTAAATACAACCTTGCCCTTTTCCACCTCATCCTTTAATAGAAACTCAAGTACTCTCTGGGCTTGGGCAGTTATAAAAGGTCCAATACCGTCTCCGCCTACGACTCCTATAACTATAGGCTTTAGGCTAGAGTAGTCAATAAAGTCTGTTTGAGCCTTCATCTTTTCTATACGAGCAAACTGTTGCTCTATAAGTTTGCCCAAATGCTCTTTTGCTTTGTCGATGGCATTTTGATTATTCATGTTAAACCTCCTTGATTTGAGCTTATCTAAAGTAACTTTTTTCATTATATAACATAAAGCTATTACTTACAAATATCAATACAAGCAATTAGCAATTTATGCAATACCCTTTGTCTAACTTTTAAAAGAAGATCCTATAAAACTATTCTCAAGGAATATATTTAGTGGTAATATTAAGACAATATCTCCCTTTTAATGGGCAATAAGATTAAACATCATAAAGGAGATTACTATGGCTACTATATCAAAGGAAATATCTAGAAAAGAATTAATTGTTTTTTTACTTAGAGCTAAGGGCTCCACCTATGCAGGCAGGGGACCTGAGTCTGAATCATCAAGGCCCAATTCTCATGACCTACATTATGCAGAGGGTAGTTTAAAGTATATTGATAGTTATTTAGGTGGAAAAAGCTTTGCAGGCCAAGAGGCTGTTTGGTATCAAGACACACCTATATGGGCTATGAACTATGTAGGCAGGGTTATAAGTAATGACTTTTCCAATGATTTTCTGAGGCAGTGCCTGAGCCTAGTTACAAAAGAAGACCCCTATCGTGGCCCCCTCTACTATAGCAATGGTGACTATGTATACAGATGCATTGTAAATGGCGATTTTGAGTGGTATCATGGTAGGGAGGAGATCCTTTTCAAGGGTGAAATGACGTATGAGTGTCTCTTCCATGGGGGCTTGATAGAATAAGTAGTTATCAAGGCTAAAAGCCTACATAAGACCCCTTAACTTTTTTAGATGCAATCATGTGAAAGAACCAAAAATGGATCCTAAATAAGGGATCTATGTATAGATTAATTAAAAGTCAGCTATATCTATTTACTAAACTGGCAGTTAAGTTTAGCTACTATATAAATGGGAGGTATTAGGAATTGGATTTTAAAGATTTAGTCAAATCAAGAAGGTCTATTCGTAACTTTGTTGACAAGGAGGTCTCAAAGGACCTAATACTTGAGCTTTTAGAGGCTGCGCGTTTTGCCCCTAGTGCAGGCAACTGCCAGCCCTGGCATTTTTACGTTGTAAAGAATAAGGAGCTATTAGCAAGGCTAGGCGAAAGGGCATATGACCGGGAATGGTTTACCAAGGCACCATTAGCAATTGTAGTATGCGTAGATATACCAGAGGCGGAGAGGCGGTATAAGGAGAGAGGGCGCAACCTATATTGCTACCAGGATACAGCGGCTGCTATTCAAAATATACTCCTGTCTGCAAAAGCTCTTGGCCTAGGGTCCTGTTGGATAGGGGCCTTTGATGAAGAGGCATTAGTTGATATTTTAGAGCTAGATGAGACTACCCGGCCAGTAGCTATAATAGCCCTAGGTTACCCTGCAGATGAGCCAATAGCTCCTAAGCGAAAGCCAATAGAGGAGATTACAAGCTTTATAGACTAATTCTATAGTATTGGCTGTGGGCCTATTTTGATAATTGGTTCTATAGTATTGGCTGTGGACCTATTTTGGTAATTGTTTCTATAGTATGACTATAGGCTAATTTTGCTAACTGATTATATAGTATAGCTATGGGCCTATTTAAGTAACTGCTTTTTAAAGGCCTAGCCTTATCTTATATCAAAACTTGCTAGTAGGAGAATAGCAGGCTCTAAAGTCAATACAGGCCATAGTAAATTGTCTATTTCTAAAGCTAGCAGCAGGACAGCTAGATAAAAATACCTGCTTGACTAATAAGCCTTTAAGTTAGATAATTATAATGGTACATACCTATATCCAAGATACTTGATTTTCTGCTATTTTTATAGCAATCTTATTAAAATCAAATAAATAGGCTCAGGACTGCTTAAAGCAGATCTTTTTCGGATATAATCTATTAAATACTGTGTATCACTGCATACATTAATTCAAATGCAAACTAGTAAGTGCTAATGGAGGTCATAAAAGCAAATGAATACATCTGAGAAAAAGGCTAGGGTACTATTGATTTACCCTGACTATACGGACAGGAACATTACAAAAAGAAGTGGGGGAGGCAACTATAGCGAGGGGCTAGCTTCTATATCTGCTGTACTAAAGCAGGAGGGGCATGATGTCGACCTACTTCATCTATTATATATCCACAGTGAAGAGGACTTTAAGAGCAAGCTAAAGGCAAAAGGCGAATTTGACATAATTGGCTTTTCAATTAGGACAACAGCCTTGCCCGATGCAAAAAAATACATAAAGTGGACTAGGGAGACTTACCCCGATGTTTTCATTATAAGTGGGGGTTATCATTGTACACTAGCTCCAGACGAGGTTTTAGCTGTAGATGGGGTTGACGCAGTAACAATAGGTGACGGCGAATATGCCATGCTAGACCTATGCAATTTGATGTGTGCAGGTGAAGACTTTACTAATACTGAGAGCATTTATTTTAAGCTTGAGGATGGAACTATAAAGAAAAATCCAATAAGGCCACTATTTGCTGACCTTGAGAGGCTACCTATACCGGACTTTGATCTTTTTGATTATGAAAACCTAGAGTCTGTTAAGGTTGGCACAGCTATAGTAATGATGAGTAGGGGCTGCCTATATAGCTGTACATATTGCGGTAACTCACAATTTAGAAATGTCTACCCTAATAAAAAGCTATATGCTCGTTTCCGTTCTCCAGAAAACGCTATACTCTATTTAAAGACCCTATTAGAAAAATATCCCCAGATCAAGGTTATTAATTTCCGTGATGCCATTTTCAATATGTTCCCTAAATGGTTTGACGAATTTATTGAGCTATACAAAAAGGAAATCAACCTGCCCTGTACTGGCAATATCAGATTTGACATACTAACAGAGGATACAGTACGTAGAATGAAAGAAGCAGGTTTTTACACAATAGACATGGGCCTAGAAAGTGGAGATCAGGAGACCAGATACAAGCTACTAAAGCGTTTTCATACGGACGAGATGCTGATAAATTGCAGTAAATGGTTTAAGAAATATGGGATTGAACAGCTGACCTACAATATTATAGGCCTGCCCTATGAGGATATCCATAAGGCATTGAAAACTATAAAGCTAAATGCGAAAATGGAATCTGATAGGATGATCCCAAATATATTTTATCCATATCCAGGCACAGAGCTACATGATATAGCTATGGAGGCTGGCTTTGTACCCGATGAAATATCACCAGATACTAGGGTACCCCTTGTACAGGAGCAATTTCCTGAGCACGAAGTTCTATATATAGCTGCCTATTTTGGTCACTTTGTAAAGAGATATAAATGGGCCTATAAAATGCCTAGTTGGTTGGGCAAGCCATATGAAAAATGGCTGGACTACAGGGTTACAGGCAAGCTAGTACCAAAGAAGTTCCTTGTTTTTGTCCATGACAAGTATGTATGGGTAAGGACCAAGATAAAAACCTTTATTATCCATAAGCTACCTAGCGTATATATGAAGATGCGTAAAATCAAATACAGAAAGACAATGGCTTCATAAAGAAGTGATTAGGGCTTGGGTCTATAACCCAAGCCTTTTAACATTTGGTCGGGTAGATCTTGTTTAAAATAATTGCTAGTTTGTT
>DGDR01000193.1 GCA_002385545.1 Clostridium sp. UBA3947 | reverse complement strand
AAAAAAGCAAATACCTATCTATACTGTCGGGTACCGTAACGAAAATCCAACTCTTTAAATTCTATCAATCCCTTAAGTGTGCTTGGTGCTATTTTTTTGTCTTCATTTTCACTCTTTTCAAGTTCCAAATCCAATATTTCTCCCAATCTATCAGAAGCAACAATAGCTGTCTGCATCATAGGCTGAAGGTTAATCAGATTTTTTATAGGGTCGAGGAAATATGCTAGTAATGCATTAAAAGCCAACAGCTGTCCAACTGACATATCACCCTTTATAACGCTGTATGCGCCTACCCAAAGGATTACAATTCCTCCTACTGAAGCAACAAATCCTGTAAGGGAATTCTCAAGATTGTTTATCCAACCACCTTTGAAAATGCTCTTCAAAAGCTTTACAAACTTTTTCTCGGTTTCGATATTTGCCTTACGTTCGGCGTTAAAGGTCTTTACTGTTTCAATACCATTTAAGGACTCAACCAAATATGATGTAAGCTGTGCATTGTTCTCCATCTGCACCCGGTTAATTTTTCTTATAGGCTTATTAAAGGAAAATACAATGATTGCATAGGCTATAACCATAATGAAGGCAATGGCAAATAAAAACGAGCTTTGAGAATAGAGTATTATTCCACCCGCTATTGCCATTAGGGTATCAATCATTATTGTAAGTGTTGCTCCAGATATGGCTTCTCTCACCTTTGATGCATCCATAAATCTCGATATAATTTCACCAACTTTTCTAGTTCCAAAGAAATTCATGGGTAGTTGAAGAACATGGTTGTAATAGCCAAGGATTAAGGATATGTCTAGCTTTTGACTGAGGTATAGAAGCAAATGTGATCGGAACGCATTTAACAGAAGTTTGAAAATGCTTAAGAGAATGATACCCACCGAAACAATATGTAATGTTTTCATTAAATTGTTTGGCAGTATATCATCCATCATGAATTTAAAATAGAAAGACCCCAGTATCCCTAAGATAGTATAAATAAGGGATGCCAGAAATATATTTATAATCAACTTCTTTTGAGGGATCAATAACCCGAAGAAGCGTGAGAATATCCCCTTTGTTTCATTGCCTTTTTTGAATTGTGCTGATGGTACAAGCAAAATAAGCACACCTGTCCAGACTTCAAAAAACTCTTCTAGGGTATACTTGACAATGCCCTTTCCCGGGTCAGCAACAACTACTTGGTTTTTTGTTATTTTATGAATTACAACATAATGAAGTAAGCTTCCATCAACCACTACATGGGCAATTGCAGGAAGCGGAAATTCAGAAAAAAAAGCCTCCTTATTGCCACGTACAGCTTTAGACGTGAAACCTAATTGTTCAGCTGCTTTAACGACACCATATGCATTAGTCCCTTGTTTGTCAGTCCCGGCTACTTCACGAATTTTTGTAATTGGAATCTTCAATCCATACTGTTTGCTGATAGTGGCAAGACATGCAGCACCACAGTCAGTTATATCATATTGTTTTATACAGTAATACTTCTTAAATAGCACAATTTAAACCTCACCTTTAAAAATATAAACCTAACTTAACTTATGTTCTCTCATTGAAGTTTTGTGGTTTATCAACATACCACTCAACTAAACCACATTGTGAACACACATAAGGAATTACTATGCTACTCTCTTTAGTGGTAAAATACTTAATTGGCTCCTTTATTAATGTTAGTTTTCCTGAAAGACTTGATGCTCTAGATTTTGTCATCTTATTATTGCATTTCAAACAATTAATATTCATATTTAAACCCATCCCTTCCTCTAATGAAATGTACAAAAAGTAATAAAAGCTTCTGTTAGAGTAATTATTAAACTTTATTTTATCTGGCTTCTTGATTCTTTCAAGTTATTTTGTAGATTTACCCTAAGTATTCCTTGTTATCTATACAATATCAAACCTTTTTTCATGACATTTATTTATTAATTAGTAAATAGTTACTCTAAAATTTCAACTACCATCCACTTATTGTTTATTTGGAACGCTGTTTAGCAGCCAACTTATTCTTTTTTCAAACGAAGGATGCGTTTGAAATTTATCATCAAATTTATTAGTTTTAGTCATAGCATCATTTAACATTGCAATCTTTCTTAGTGCAGATATATAAGTATTTATATCTATTCCAGATTTAATTACATATTTATCCGCCTGTCTTTCTTGTATTCTTGAAAAGAACATATACAAAAAGCTAAAGTAAAGAATCATAGCTAAAAAAAACAGTCCAATTCCTAGAGGTATTGGAATTTTTATCTTTGTCATTTCTTCAAAACTATCCATCATATAACCTAATGCCGTAAATATTGGAAAAGCTAATATAATTAATGCAATTTTGATCCATAAATGAAAACCTTTCAGGTGACCAACTTCGTGTGCTAAAACAGATTCAATTTCTTTAAACGAAAGATTTTTTATCAAATAATCGGAAATAAAAATTTTTTTCACAAAAACACCGCATACAATCGCATTTGCTACCTTACTTTTTGTAGAGGACCATTCGTAAATTTCAACTTTTTTTAAGCCTTGCTTAATCATATTATAATTTAAAGCATCTCTTAAATCTTTTGATTTTATAGGCTTAGCACCAATAAAAAACTTAACAATATATGGATACATTACGTTTATAATAATAATTAGTAATACTATTACTACAATATTAATAAACTGGTTTAAACCTAGTCTGCTTAATATTTCTATTTTGAATATTGTTAATATCAAACTTGGAAACATTAAAAGCAAAAAAGACTTAGCAACCTCAATAATATCTGCTATAATAGTTATTTCAGTATTTCGAATAATTCTAAATACCTTGTGATATATAATTTGATTTATTATCACGACTATTAATAGGAATAAAAATGGTATCATCATTAAAATTATCTTGTTTATTTCATTCCTAGCCATTATTTTTGATACTGCAAATGCAAATACAAACATTGATACAACTATTATTAAATTTTGAATATACTGTTGTAAAAATCTAAGTCTATATAAAACTACATTTGCAGTTTTCCGTTTTTCAAACAATCTCAATATGTATGTTCTTATAAAAATCGGCATTAAAGTATTTAAGACTAACACTATTATCAATATAGATATATATATAATCGTCATATATAACCTCCCTTAATATACTCTCG
>DGDR01000109.1 GCA_002385545.1 Clostridium sp. UBA3947 | reverse complement strand
ATATGTATTGTAATCCTACAATTCTAGTATATTGCCTAAATAGAATTAGCGATAGTTGCTCTTAAAATTAGTTTCAAGACAGTTTGTCTATCCTGTGAATATAATCTGTTCATGCAAAATAGGGTTGGGAATATAGGAACAGTCCAACTTGCTATACCGTAAATTTAATCAGTGTATGCCATATATTTAGTAAGATACCTTGAAGAACATTTTTGCTAATTATATTTGACTTAGTAGGCTATTTATTCTAAACATATGTTGGTCGACATGATATATGAGGAAATCAATATCAAACTTCGTACACTATATATTTAAAAACATATGCCTTAGATTTTTCTAGTATATGCAATATATTTTGAATATATTTCCAAAGATATGTATTTTTATGATATACTTAATTTTGGGGATAATGAAAAATGTAATAAATTAATTTTAAAGCTTGTATAGGAATAGTATTTTTGGGCAAAAATATTATATTGAGAAAGTGTTGGCGACTGATTCGTTTTTTTGCACCCTTACTGGTGCCCTTTTTTTTAAATTAATAAATTTATACCTGATCAATTTAGTTGAAAATTGACCAGGTATGCGTGGAGGGAATTAATATTCTTTTAATTGAGTTGTTAGTTCTTCCATTAAATCCTTTACGGGTATTATTTTGTCAGTTTTATAAGCGCTACTGCCGCAGAATATGAGGCCGTTATCAACGTCACCTTGCACAGCATTTATTAATGCGCGGCTTATGCAGTAGGGTGTTACTGCAGGATTACATTTGCTTATGCATTTGTAGCACTTATCTACTTTGATTTTTCCCAAAAAGGTTCTTTCAACGAATTTATTTTTTATAGCTCTACCGGGCATGCCTACGGGACTTTTAACTATGACTATATCATCCTTAGTGCAATTTACATATGCTCTTTTGTAATTTATGTGAGCATCACATTCATCTGTGGTGACGAACCTGGTAGCCATTTGCACTCCGCTTGCCCCTAGTTTGAGTAGTCGGCCGATGTCACTACCAGTATATACACCTCCAGCGGCTATTACAGGGATGCTTTTATTATACTTTTCCTCATAGGTCTTAACGGTGTTTATGATATTTACAAGCTCCTCATCAAAGCTACACTCTGAGTATTTTTCAAGATCTTCAGCCTTGAAGCCTAAATGACCTCCTGCTTCAGGGCCTTCTACAATTACAGCATCGGCAGTAGTGTTATAGTTTCTATCCCAAAGCTTAAGAATAAGAGAAGCGGCTTTATTGGAGGATACAATGGGAGCAATTTTTACGTCTGTATCTTGGCATAGCTTTGGAAGTGTAGTAGGTAGACCTGCGCCAGAAATTATAAGCTGAGCGCCTGCTTCTATGGAGGCTTTTACCAAGTCTTCATAGTCATTCATTGCACACATTATATTAACACCAATAATTCCGCCTTTTGCTTTCATTATGGCTTCCTTTATATGTCTTTTTAAAGCTCGTAAATTTGCTGTTAGGGAATTCTTTTCGAAGTCTGGTTCATCAAAGCCAGGTTGTGCTGCGGAAATTATTCCAATGCCGCCGTTAGCTGCAACTGCTGATGCCAAGCCTGATAAGGAGACACCAATTCCCATACCCCCTTGAATAATAGGAAGAGAAGCAATTAAATTGCCAATTTTTAAGGGCTTAAATTCCATAGTTAATACCTCATTTCATAATTATAAAATACTTTGATAATCAAAATATATTTATATGATAATAGATATATTTAGAAATGTCAATATGATTTTATATAGTAGACAAGACTATATATTAAAATACTAACATCTGTTTGGCTTTTGAATTGAATAAAATCCATGAAAGTTCACACAATATACTTAAATTATACAAGTGAAGGGAGTGGACTTGATTCTAAGGCTTAGCGCATATAGGGCCTTAGGAATGGAAAATTTATGAATGGATCTTTAACTTGCAATGCTTCAAACTGTGTTCATAATTTGGGAGGCTTATGCTCCGCTAATAGGATAGAGATTACTGGTATGAGTGCCTTAACAAGTGCCAGTACACAATGTATGACCTTTACTGAGAAGGGATTTATAAATGCCTTAATAAATATAGCAAATATGAATATACCAGGTGAGATAAAGCAGTTAATAAGAAACGACGGTGTTTATATGTATCCATTGGTGGCTTGTAATGCAGTGAAATGCGTGTATAATAAGGAGCAGCGGTGTGAAGCAGATAGGGTGATTATATCTGGAGCACATGCTGTAGACAGTGAGGGAACCTATTGTGAAACTTTTACTCCTTAAAATATTATAGTTTAAACTACAAAGATTCAGCGGTTATGCTGAATTTTTAATTTTGCATTGTAGTTCCAGTAAAATTTGAATAAAATATAATTATTATGTATAATACTTGGGCAATAGTAGATTTATACGTTAATGATAAGCAATGAGAAGAGGGAATTTACATGGAAGAGTTCAAGAAAAATCAAGAGTTAATAGTTGATATAGTAGCGGAAGGGTATCAAGGGGAAGGAATTGCCAAGCCACAGGCCTTTCCTATATTTATACCTGGAGCCCTTAAAGGGGAGCAAGTTAAAATTAAAATAGTAAAGCTTACTAAAAATCATGGTTTTGGAAAGCTTTTGGACATAATACAGGGGTCTGAACATAGAGTAACACCAATTTGTCCTTTGTATAAAAGGTGTGGTGGCTGTCAGCTTCAGCATATGAGCTATCAAGAGCAGCTGGTATTTAAAAAGAATAGAGTGCAGGAATGTCTAGAGAGAATAGGAAAAATAACAGATGTTCCTATAATGGATACTATAGGAATGGAGGAGCCCTTAAGATATAGAAACAAGGTGCAGCTACCAGTAGGTACTGAACATGGAGAGCCTATCATAGGTTTTTATGCCCCTAGAAGCCATGAGATAATAAATCTTCAGCAGTGTTTTATTCAGCATGAAACTGGTGATGATGTTGTTCAGCTAACCAAGGATTGGATGAAGAAGTTTAATGTAAGTGCCTATGACGAGAACACACAAACAGGCATTGTGAGACACGTGATGATTAGAAAAGGCTTTAAAACAGGTGAAGTAATGGTGGTGCTAGTAACAAACACTGAAAAGCTGCCACATAAGGATGAATTTATTAAGCTAGTTCTTGAAAAGATACCTGCTGTGAAAAGCATCATACAAAATATTAATAATAAGCCTACCAATGTGGTATTAGGCTTGCAAAACATAACTTTATGGGGTAGTGATACAATTACTGATTACATAGGACAGTTCAAATTTGAAATATCGCCCTTATCTTTCTTTCAGGTAAATCCATTCCAAACGGAGGTACTGTATAACAAGGCCTTGGAATACGCCAACCTAAAGGGAGAGGAAACAGTCTTTGATGCCTATTGTGGTACAGGTACCATTTCATTATTCCTAGCCCAAAGGGCTAAAAAGGTTTATGGGGTGGAAATAATACCTGAGGCAATTGAAAACGCTAAGAAGAACGCAGAGTTAAATAATATTCGTAATGCTGAGTTTTTAGTAGGAGAGGCAGAGGTTATAATTCCACAGCTCATTAAGGAAGGTAAGAAGGCTGAGGTTGTTGTGGTGGACCCACCGAGAAAGGGCTGTGAAAGAAGTCTTATTGAAGCTATAGCAGAAATGAAGCCTGATAGGGTGGTTTATGTTTCCTGTGATCCTGCCACTTTAGCTAGAGATTTGAGGATATTTGAGGACTTGGGTTATAGGACGGAGGAAGTGCAACCGGTGGATATGTTTCCGCATACTAGTCACGTGGAGTGCATAGTGGGAATACATCGTACAGATTCGTAGAAATCTTTAATTTTAGGCACTTTGCGAGT
>DGDR01000050.1 GCA_002385545.1 Clostridium sp. UBA3947 | reverse complement strand
AGATGTGTATAAGAGACAGGTTATAATGTCTGTTTCCTTTGGCTTATACTCCTTCGGCCCAATGGAGGCTTTGGTATTGTTTATATAGAAGACCCAGCCACAGGATGTCCAATCCTTTTTATCCTGCTTGTTGGGCATGCTTGGATAATCATACAGCTCATTAATCATAGAAACATATCCGCTAGAATTTATGCGATAGCTTATACCTGCTGCCTTAAGCGCTTCTTTTGTATAAGTGGCTAGGCTTGTATTTCCATCGTACCCTATCCTACAGCTATAAATTTCCTTGTTAGACACCTGATCAAATACTATAAAATTTGGTGTTGTATTAGGACTGGATTTCTTCTCTTCTGTAACAGCTTTTTCTTCAGGAGTCTTTTCTTCCCTTTTAGGCTTATCAGCTTCTTTTGCTTCTGGCTTCTTATCCTCCTGCTTTTTATTTTCCTGCTCTGGCTCCGTAGGCTGAATCTTTACCTCTTCAGTCTTGCTAGACTTATTTTTATCCTCCTCTTTTCCATCCGAATTATTTGCTATTTCTGTTGGCTGCTTTTTGTTTTCCTCTTTACCGTCCTTATCCTTATTTTCTACCTCCGTCTTAATATTAGACCTATTTTCTGTAGCAGCATTACTTTCCAATAGCTTATCCTGCGCAGTCCTCTGCAGGCCTTTACTAAAATATATCATAATGGAAGAAAGAAGTATTACCGCTAGAATGAGAATACCTTTCTTTTTCACTGTATCACTCTTTTCCTATTTATTTTCAGTCTGTCTTTTAGTTTTAAAAATTAATGTACCTAATAGCATTACTAACAAACCCAGCACAATAATACTATAACTATTCATCGCTGAACCAGTTTTGGGTAGCTCCTCCTTGCTTTCATCTTTATCAGCAGAATCAAGCTTAAATACAGGTAGCTCCTTGGCCTTTATATCACTAGCATAGAAGTCATAGGCTCCTACTTCCCTATACTTCTGTAGAGAATATAAGGCTCTTAATGCTTGCTCTGTAGCCATGTAATTATTGTCTCCTTCTAACATATGGGTGTATTGTCCATCAGTACCCTTGAAAGATAATAGGGCTGTTACTAAGTCCCCTTGAGCCTTTGTAAATTTAGGTCCTTCAGGATCTTCTCCCACTGCCACTAAGCCAATGATAGCAAAAGACTGGCTTTCACTGAATATTCCAAAGTTATCTGCTAAATAACCCTTGTCATTTTGAAGTCTTGATAAGGTATCTACCGCCTTTTGAATAACATCCTTTACCTGAGGATACTCATCCTTATTGTATGGAGCCAAAGCGCTAAGCACTAAGCCTGTGATATCTGGATTAACAGTATCCCCACTTAAGGCCCAACCAGTATTTCCATTGTTATTTATAGTTTTTTCTAAGATTAAATTAATCAGTTTTTCCTTACTTAAAGGATATTCTTCCTTAACATTAGCATAGTTATAAACAATAAGAGCAAAAGCTGCATCGTTTATAAGAAAAGTATCTTCACTTCTATTAAAAAGCTCTTCTATAAGATTTTCACCATTAAAATTGTAAGGAGTATAACCTAAAGCTGTTAAATTCAAAATGAGCTTTTCTAAATCAGTATTTGAGTAATTTTCTAATCCATCCTCTGCAATAATTTCAAGATTTTCTTTTATAAAGGTTTCATCTGCCTTTATACCTAGCTTTTGTAGGACTAGCGCTGCCCAAGGATCATTGCTGTTAGCTTTTAAATAGCTGCTAATATAAGCTATCTCAGCCTTTATGTCCTTATCCTTAGAACCAGCATTATCACTATCTCCAGGCTTTTCTTCCTCCTTATTGCTACTGAAATTGATAAGGATACTATTATCCGCTACTACCACAGGACATTTATCCTCTTGGAAATCGCTAACCTCTAGGGTATGATTGCCATAGCTTAAGCCTTCTGGTAGCTTAACAGCATTACCCTCCACCTTATATTCCTTACCATCTATTTTAACCTTGCTTAGACCACTAATAGGATTTATTACAGGTGCATTAGTCACATAGTCTATGTAGGTATTGTTTAAGAAAATTGTTAGCTCCTTATTTTCCTCTCTAGTAGAAAACTCAATATTATTTACTGTAACAGTGCCTAAATCGCCATAGTACAATATTAGCTTATCTCCTGCTTCTAGGGTAAAACTATCTATACCAGTCATGATGTCTACATAAGTCCCCTTACGATTTACTGCATATAACCAGCCATCATAGCCTCCAAACTTTCCCTTGGAAACAGAGCCTATTTTAACAACCTCTTTCCCCCAACTGTATTCGTCTATTTTTTTATCTATATTATTTTTATTTAATACATCCTCTAAAGCCTCTAAAGCATTACTCTTACTTGATACATCCCTTACCAACATTTTGTCATGACTATTTACTACAACCTCCACAGAAAAGGCTTCTTGTTCAGCCTTAGCCTTTATGTTCAAACCAAGTATTGGTGTAAGTGCAAATAAAAATACCAGTAACAAACTACTAATTTTCCTTTTCATTTTTTATCTCCCTTCAATTTAATCTTTAATATAGGTAATTAATAATCTCTTTTTAAATCTGTCTAAAACCTTATGAAGCTGTTCAAAAAGAATTATGGCAAATATAAAATTACCTGTAGCATGCATTATATCTAAGGTTAAACCTGTGGCATAGGCTGCTAAAATAGCTTTCATAGTCAGTGGTCTAATAAATCCAAGAATATGCCACAAATTCATTATCCAATCAAAAATAAAACCATAAAAAAAGCATAATATAGCAAAGGCCTCTGGTGATATTGTTCTGCCTTTTCTAGTCTTTATTAGGCCTAACAGTCCAGAAAAAGACCCAATAAGAGCCCAAGCTAGCATTTGCCAAGGAGTCCAAGGTCCCTGACCAAGAAATATATTGGATATAAATGCTGTAGTAGCACCAACAAGAAAACCTTCATAAGGACCAAAAACATAGCCAGAAAGAGCTACTAAAAAGGTAGTGGGTTGCACATTTGGTAATGCAGTAAAAGGCACCCTTGCCACCGCTGCGAGACTACTTAGGGTAGCTATTATTCCAATTTCCTTACTACCCATGGAGCTTTTTTCAAAGTACAAATAGCTAAATATCAAAAGAAGAAATACTCCAAAAACTATGATGTTACTATAATCCTTCATCTGGCTACCCTTACTAAAGCCAAGGCCTATTAAGGTCAAAATGAGTAATAAACTAACTAAACCTACTAGCTTCTTCATAGCTTTTCCCTCTCTACAAATTGACTTAAATTAAATACATTATCTTGCTTATCTCTGAGAAGCTTGTTTAAGCTAGTGGTAAAATATATTCCTCCATCCAGCACCTGATGATGGTCTCCGAGAGCTGCTACTCTACCATTAAACATTAGGATAAAGTTCTTGCAAAGCCTTGATGCAAATTCCATATCATGGGTTACCATTATAATTGTGGTACCTTCCTCATTTAGCTCCTTTAATAAAGCTCCCAACTTTACTTTTGTGTCATAGT
The DNA here is from genome assembly GCA_002385545.1 of Clostridium sp. UBA3947. Lineage (GTDB taxonomy): Bacteria > Bacillota > Clostridia > Clostridiales > Clostridiaceae > Clostridium_AU. The sequence goes on along the minus strand of DGDR01000050.1, from coordinate 7,139 downwards.
CAAGCCCTCTAGTTGGTTCGTCCAACATTAGGATTCTTGGTTTTGTTACTAGAATAGAAGCTATAGCCACCCTTTGTTTTTCTCCCCCACTTAAATCCCTAGGATTTTTATGCCTTAAGTCTTCTATCCCTAGCTTCACCATAAGCTCATCTATCAAGGCATAATCTTTAATGCTATGGTTATCTAGGGTAAATTTAAGTTCTTCATAAACAGTGTCCTTAGTAATATAATCATTGGGATTTTGAGATACATACCCTATTATCTTCGAAATTTCCTTTAATTTAAGCTTCTTTACTTCTTTGTCTAAAATATTTATGGAGCCTTCATAAGAGGATAACCCCATAATAGATTTTAAAAGGGTACTTTTCCCTGCACCATTAGAACCTATTATTCCTAAAAAGTCACCTTCCTTTATGGTAATATTTATATTTTTAAGGGCTTGTATGCTTCCATAGTTAACCTTTAGATTCCTTATTTTGATGCAAGCTGTTTCTGCTTTTGTACCCCTTAGCTCTAAAGGTTTTATAGTAATTTGCTCGCTACCTACTAATCTTCTCATGTGCTTAAAGCTTCTAGGCGGCTCCTTATAACCTAACCTTTTAGCTAGCTTAAAGTATTCCGGATAAAAGCTTTCGTAATGCTCTCTATAAATCTCCTCCTTACTACCGTTGAAGATTATAGCCCCCGCTTCCATGATTACCATTCTGTCTGCAATTTCAAACCACTTATCTATCCTTTGTTCAATAACAATAATAGTGGTGCCTAGTTCTTCATTTATCTTTTTTATAAGAGTAATCACTTCCTCTGCTGCAGATGGATCTAGCTGGGAGGTTGGTTCGTCTAATATGATACAGCCAGGTAAATAGGCAATAGCGGAGGTTATCGCCAATCTTTGTTTTTCTCCTCCAGATAAGCTTCCTATATCTCTTTCAGCTATGTCTAAAATATTAGAAAACTGCATAGCTTCCCATACTCTTCTTTCTATGATTGACTCCTCCATACCTACACTTTCCAAACCAAAGGCTATTTCTCTATGAACCTTATTCATCATCAACTGTCTTTCTGGATCCTGAAAGACCAAGGTTATTTCCTTGGCCCTGTCCCTATGTGACATATCCTTCAAGGGAATATTCTTTATTAATACCTCCCCTCGGATTTTTCCACCATAAAATTGAGGTACAGTACCAGTAATAGCCTTTGCCAAAGTGGATTTCCCTGAGCCAGACCTACCTACCACAAAAAGGATTTCCCCTTTGTGTATTTGCAAATTTATATTGTTTAGGCTTTTTTTCTCCTGTCCTGCATACCAGTAGTCCAAATTCTTTAGTTCTATGTAAGCCATTTTAACTCTCCTTGCTTCTCCAATTTAAATAAAAGTTTAAAATTAGAGCTAGTATTGAAATACTCATTGATAAGACCCCATAATTAAAAAGCTCCTGCCAACGGAAGTTATAATATATATCAAATCTGTCCAATGCCTTAAGCTTTAAAAATATAAGCATTGATAGGATTATTAACATATTAAGACCAAGGCTAATGTCCTTCCTACCTATCTTTTGCCTTTGATAAACAGATCTTTCACCGCTTAAAAATCCTCTAACATAGGCTGCTTCTCCTATATCAAAGGCTTCCTCCATGGAGGTTCCTAGCAAATTAGCCAAAATTGGTGTATAGCTCTTGACTCTTTCCTTAACAGATTTACCATCAAAATCTACACCCCTTAAGCTATAAACCTCTCTTAAGCTAGTAATTTTCCTCTTTAAGCTAGGAAAAAGCTTGAAGGAAATAGTAAGGAGCAAAGTAGACTTAGGTATAATGCTAGAAAAATAGGAAACTGCTCCATCGTTGTTTAACAGTAGCTCAATCATAGAAAAATTATATATGATTAGCAAAAGCTTTGAAGAATAAATTAGTGCGTATATTAATGCTTCCAAGGTAAAATTTTTATCAAATGCTATAAATAATATTATGCTACCCTGATTTGCAAAAAGAAAATTGATTATTATGGATATAACAGCAAAAGGTATAAAATAAACTAAGCCCTTTCTTAGTTTTTCTATGGAGCCAGTCATAAAAAAGATGGCTAAGGAAAATAGAAATACACTAAATAAAATCAGTGGATTATCTGTAGAAAATACTAAAAAGGTCATTAATATAATCAATAAAAGAGCTGTAACTACATGAATATCCTTAAAATTGTAAAACATAATACCTCCAAGCTTGGAAAACTTAATAACTATTTATAAGTTAGAAGCAGTAAAAATTTTCGAAAAAATAAACAAAAAACCGTGCTGAGAGCACGGCAAATAAACCCAAAGGCATTACTTACCCTCCCTCCGAAGGCAGTTTTGGTCTCCAAATGCATAAGATATCCTGGCTTACACTTCATCCTAGAGGTACCCTTCCCTGACAATAAGTCAAGTGGTTATGTACCTTTCGTCCATGAATACAGTAGCGGGGGCTGTTGTGGATTCTCACCACATTCCCTTATGCATTTTGAAATTCAATTGTATTATAAGTCTAACACTATATATAAATTAATTCAAGGAGAATATTACTTTTTTAAAGTCTCCTCCTTAAATCCAGATATAAAATTAATATATCGACCTAAGGTAAAGAAAAAGTCCGACAATCTATTGATATACTTATAGCTTAGGCTATATTTTTCCCTAGCCATCTTTTCGTTGAACCTTACAAATTCTCGTTCAGCTCTTCTTACAACTGCTCTAATAAAATGACAATACGCTGCAGCTTCAACTCCCCCATAATAAATAAAGCTTGTAAGAGGGGGCATAATACCTGTCATTTTATCAATTTGCTCCTCTAGGAAGTTTATTTTATCTTCTGTAATATAAACTTCAGTAAAATTATAGGATATTTCAATTCCTGTCTCATATAAATGATATTGGATAGCTTTCAAAAGGGTATCCAGCTGCTCCTTTTCACCTACAGGAAGGTTATTAAGCTTACTTCTTAAAACTCCTATGGCAGCGTTAACCTCATCTATACAACCTTGAAGCTCCATAATATCATGACTTTTCAAGAATTTATCACCTAATATGTTTGTAGTACGTCCTTCATCACCTTGTTTAGTATATATCTTCATGCCTATTCTCCCTTTTCTTTTTTTATAATGTCTATAAATCTTTTAACAAGCTGTGCGGTAAATCCCCAAATTGTATATTCCTTATAGCGATAAAAATACTGATTTAGGGTAGTTGTTGAAAATTTATAGCTTCTTCCTCCTCTAATCATATGAAAAGGAAAGTCCTCTTGGAGCTTTGGACCGATTTTCATAATATAACACTGAGGCTCATTATCCATAAAATATCGTAAAGGGACATAAAAAAGATGATCTACTTCACCAGAATTATAGGTTTCTGGCTTCTTATATAGCTCTGCAACAAAGCAATACATTGCGCTGCCATAAGGACTGATAAAATAGTCCATTTCTCCTACTATATTAAAATCCTCATCCTTTAATAGTAGTTCTTCTTTAAGCTCTCTTGCTGCAGCCTCCTTATAATTTTCCCATTTTTCCACCTTACCTCCTGGTAAGCAAATATCCCCCGGTTGTCTTCTAAGCTTTAAGGACCTAACCTCAAAAATTAAATTTGCCTCTCCTTCTATTTCTATTAATGGAATAACCACTGCACTTTTCTTATATTCTATAATAGATTTTCCCTTCCTATCTTTAAAAATACTGCTTACTTCCTTATTATTCAAGCAAAATCCTCTCCTTCAAAACAGATGCAAAACTTTAATGAAAAACTAATTTTTATTATAGTATGTAAATAACAGTTCAAATTATATTAAATTAGTGTTATAAAAATATAAGCTTGGTAATTTTATATGGTTGTCCATTCGACACATCAATGTTATACTATAAATATGAAAATCCTAGCTTTTATTACATTCAAATAAAAAAAGCTATCTATGATTTATTATATATTAACATAAAAACTTATATCTTTTTATATCGTATATTAGTATAAATTTATAATAGAGAGGTAGAATAGAATGAAAAAGATGAAATTTTCCTTGTTACTTACATTAGCTCTTTCTATTACGGCTTCCATTATGCCTGGAACGAAAGCTAAAGCAGCAGAGGAACCACCTACTATACAAGGACTTTCTGCAGTAACACTTGATTTTGAAACTGGTGAGATAATTTATGCTAAAAACATAGATGACAAAATGTATCCAGCTAGTATTACTAAGCTTATGACCGCTTTACTTTTTGCAGAAAACAAGCAAAAAACTGATGTTATAACCTATACCGAAAGTGCTTATAAGCAGCCTGCCTATTCCTTAAGATCGGAAATATACTTCAAGCTTAAGGTAGGCGACACAATGTCTGCTGCAGATGTTATGAATGCGATGCTACTATTCTCTGGTAATGATTCAGCTTATATGGCTGCAGATGCTGTAGCTGGAGATTCCGATAGCTTTATCAAGATGATGAACGAAAAGGCTAAGGCTATAGGAATGAATAATACAAACTTTGTTACCGCCAATGGTCTCCACGACCCAAATCACTATACCACCGCCTATGATTTGGCTATCTTAGGTGCTACTGCCTATAAGAATGAATGGGTAAGAGAAGCCATGGGAACTAAAGAAGCAAAGATTACCCTTTTAACAACTGGACAACCTGCTTATATCGAAAATAGAAACAAGCTTCTTGGTGTAGATGGTAACGTAGGTGGTAAAACAGGTTACACCAACCCTGCTGGTAGATGCTTGGTATCAATTTATGAACGAGACGGAAGAAAGCTTATTGGTGTAGTTTTAAATGCCCCCTACGATGAAACAGACTCAGCAGTATTTAATGATATGCAAAAGATAATCGATTATAGCTATGGTGTTGAAAAAACTGTATTAAAAGCTAAAAACAGCGAAATTGGAACTGTAGAATTGCAATATAAGGCCTTTAAATTCTTTGGTCCAACAAAAACCATTAAGGTTCCTTATATTATTAAAGATGATGTAATGTATTATGAAAATGATATTAACAAGGAAGAAACAAAAATAGATGTTAAGCTTAATGATATAGATCCTTGGAAGCTTTCAACAGACAAGGCAATCGGAAACCTTTTGGTAACTCAAAGACCTTCTCAGCCAACAAGAAATGTTAGTGTTTATCCTACTATTTCTTCAGATGCCCTAGTAGCAGCTAACAAGGGCTTATATATAGGTACCGCCATAGCTGCCATTGCAGTCTTAGTCATATTAATACTATTTATCTCTATGATTAAGAAAGGTTCTTCAAGAAGAGGTAAAAGAAGCAGAAGAAGCTACTTTTAAAATTAAGAAAGCTGTTGTACAACTAGTATATATGTTAGTTGTGCAACAGCTTTTGTACTTTAACCTTCTATAGGCCGTATTTTTCTAAAACCTCTTTAATAAATTCTCCATTTTCATAGAAAAGCTCACCATCGGCATATATCTTGCCACCATTTCTCATATCGCAAATCATATCCCAATGCAAGGAGGACTTGTTTTTACCTCCCGCCTCTGGGAAGGAATCTCCTATAGCCATATGTATAGTGCCACCAATCTTTTCATCAAATAAAATATTTCTTGTAAACTTCTTGATTCCATAGTTTGTTCCTATAGCTACTTCTCCAAAGTAGCTAGCTCCTTCATCTGTAGCTAGCAATGATTTTAAAAGCTCCTCACCAGTCTTAGCTTCAGCATTGACTACTTTTCCCTTCTTAACCTCAAGCCTTATGCCTTCTACCGCCTGACCCATGTATATGGATGGGAAGGAAAAGGTTATGTAGCCTTCAACAGAGTCTTCAATAGGAGATGTAAATATTTCTCCATCAGGGAAATTAACTCTACCATCACAGTTAATCCACTTTCTTCCCTCTATTCTAACCTTAATATCGGTTCCTTCAGATAGAAAGTGAAGTTCTTTTTTTGCATTTAGGTAGTTAACCCATCTATCTTGCTCTGCACTTATCCTCTTCCATTCTGCTACTGGATCTTCACTATCCAATAAGCCTGCACCGTATACAAAGTCTTCATAATCGCTTAAGCTCATAGAAGCCTCTTGAGCCTCAGCATATGTGGGGAACATAGTTCCACACCAACGTAAAGAGCCATTACCCATTCTTTCTGAATACACCTTTCTCCAGCTAGCAGCTCCCTGTAAATTTGCTTTTAGCTTATCTCCAGGTATATTAGTTAATGTTCTAGTATTTCTTCCTCCCCAAGCAGTCAACCATACATCTGCTTTTTCTAGAACATTTTTCTTCATGAATCTTTCTTCCTTTAATTGTTCCTCACTGCCATACTTAACTAATATCTCATCCACTTCTTCAGAAGTAAGCATATATTCAACATGGGCTCCAGCCTTAATTGCTTCTCTAGCAACGGCTTTCATCCAAGGTAAGGCTACTTCATCGCATTGAATGTAAACAAAATCCCCTGGTTTAACCTTAGTTGAGTATTTCACTAATATAGCTGCCAATTTATCCAATCTTGTGTCTGACATTTTATCCCTCTTTTCATTTAATTTTTTAAGACATAGTCTTATTATAATATATAATACGATTATTCTTTAAAAGAAAGATATTTTTTATTAAGAAATATTTTATAAAATAAAGGACTGTTGCAAAACTAGCAAATCAATTATTGTTAAACAGCTCCTTACTCTTAGTTAAAATATCATACTGGTTTCTATTAAAGTCAATTATACCTTCCCTTTTCATCCTACTTAATTCTCTAATCATTGCACTCCTATTTACACCAAGAAACTCCGACATCTCCCTATGATTTAAATGAGAAATAACCCTATTACTCTTTTGCTTTTCTGCTAGCATTAATAAATAGGTCATTATTCTTTCTCGAAGAGATTTCTTAGATATTATTTCAATCTTCTCAATTAATATTCTACTTTTAGATGCCATAAGCTTAATAAGGTTTTCCAGCAACTTTTTATGGTAGCTACAATTTTTGCTACAATCACGAAAAATGCTTTTATACTTAATAAATAAAATAACACAATCTGTCATAGCTTTATAATTTACTGTACTTCCTTGAACGCTTTGCCCTATATACACTTCTCCAAAAATATTGTTTTTCTCTATTTCAGCATAAATATACTCATTACCAAGATAATCTTCCTTTTC
>DGDR01000113.1 GCA_002385545.1 Clostridium sp. UBA3947 | reverse complement strand
TAAAAAAATTCTCGGATCACAGTTTTATGGTGATCCGAGAATTACACATTTCTAGAAATCAGCTTTTAAATCTTTAATAACACTGGAAGCTGCTGATTTGTCTTAAGTCCATTCCAAAAAATCTCCATGTGCCTCTATCCCAACGGAATCCAGAAACTGATCTTCGTCCAACAAATACTAACCATGCCCAAAATCCATTTCCTCTAGTAGGCCATATATATACAAACCTAAAGAGACAGGGCTCAATTGCACCTTGATCTATGGCAAAGGTACTAGCTCCAAATTGCTTTGCTTGAGTCTGTTGGGGTGTAAAGCTTGGTGGAGCAGATGGTGGTTGTTGGGCACCCTGTATAGAACGTTGTAAGGTTATCATTTGCCTAAAAGGACACTGTGGAGGGAGGTCTTCTGTTTCCAAATCATAGATTTGCTTAAAATCATAAAGGCAGACATCTTGGTCATCATAATTTCTATAATTTTCAGCATACATAAAAAACACTCCATAAAATTGCTCAATTATATACTATGGATAAACTTTAATTTTGTTAATAAAAAGCATCCACTTTTTGCCGATAGATTTTAATCTGCATAGATAATATTAATGTATAAATTGGCTGATTAAGATAAATCTATGATACATCTTAACCAGCCTTGTAAGTTCTATTCTAATTTTTTTGCTTCGACTAAGCAGTAAACTAATGATACTGTAAGGGCTTTTCATTTGGATTATTAAAGCTAGGTGGTTGAGGATTATCAGCACTAAAGTATTGTCCACCTGGGCTTGAAAGATCAAAGTAAAGCTTAGAATCTTTAGTAATCCCCCAATCTCTCAGAGAGCCAGTATCCTGAAGCCTATTAAAAGCTTCTCTAAACATTGTATTATGAGCTTCTTCACGATTGAGCAAGAACTCAATAGTTTCCCTAACTCCCTTATCATTTATTTGTCTATATAGATATTCATAAACTACCTTAGCTCGTTGCTCAGCGGCGATATTAGATAAAATGTCCGCTGCTAGGTCTCCAGTTTCATTTATATAAGCCGATGTCCATAAATATCCTGATGCATTGCTAAGCATAGGTGTAAGACCAGTCAACACATGAGCTTCAATATTGCCAATAGTGGCATTATTGGCATTAAGCTCATGGCCATTTAGTAAGTTAATTGTTGTAGCCACCATTTCCATATGGCTTAGTTCTTCTGCAGCTATATCGAGAAATAAGTCCTTAATTTCCTTATCCTTTATACGGAAGCTTTGCGAAAGATATTGAAGGGCTGCTTTTAACTCTCCCTGCGGACCTCCAAGCTGCTCTTGAAGCATAGCTGCATAATTAGGGTTTACGGCATCAACCCGTACTTCATGCAATAATTTTTTATCATGTTTAAACATTTTTTTCCTCCTTTAAAATATAAGAAATTTCTCTTTTAGCTTTACTCAGTTTTCCCAAATTATTCATTGTAAACTATCTACTTTTAGCTTTTAAAATACAGAGATTAGCAGTTGGAGGCATTTTTCTTTATAACGCAAAAAAAACTACTACGATTAAATCGCAGTAGTTTTTTTATTGGAGAGTGTGGAATACTTAGTTTACACTGTATAAAAGTTCTGCATAGGTTGGTAAAGTCCAATACTTTTTAGCTACCATTGTTTCAAGCTCATCAATTATTAGTCTAAGCTCAGTCATTGCCATAAATACGGAGCTTCTATAGTATTTGGTTAGTTCTAAGCTATCTGTTATGGTCTTAACATTTAGAACTGTAGCTTCTAAATCTTCTAACTTCTTATACAAGGATGCAGTTAATGATGAAAGCTTTCTAAGAAGTCCTTCTTCAGGATCTGCTTCTATACCGCATGCCTTTTTACCATTTACTAAGCTTACAAGTTCATTTTGATAGCCTAAAGAAGCAGGTAATATTTCCTTTTTCACAAGATCAATCATTGTAAGAGCTTCAATATGAATAGTCTTCTGATAGTTTTCAAGCATTATTTCATATCTTGAATGCATTTCTGCTTCAGTGAATACCTTAAGCTGAGTAAACATTTCTACATTCTTAGGAGCTATAAAGGTTGGTATTGCATCAGCAGTATTTTTTAAATTAAGAAGACCTCTTCTTTCTGCTTCTTTAACCCATTCATCGGAATAGTTATTACCATTAAAGATTATACGCTTATGATTCTTAATGGTTTCCTTAATCAATACCTTTAGTTCTTCTTTAAAGTCGCTGCTCTTTTCAAGTTTATCTGCAAAATCACTTAATACTTTCGCTACTATAGAATTTAAAACGATATTTGGACCTGCAATAGAGAAACTTGATCCTAACATACGGAACTCAAACTTATTTCCTGTAAATGCAAAAGGTGAAGTACGGTTACGATCAGTAGTATCCTTAGAGAAATGTGGTAATACTGTAACTCCTATTTCCATCTTTTGCTTTTCCTTGCCTACATATTCAGAATCAGTTTCAATAGCTTCTAATAATGTTGTAAGCTCATCTCCTAAGAATATAGATACTATAGCTGGTGGAGCTTCATTTGCCCCTAGTCTATGATCATTTCCTGCACTTGCTACAGAAACACGTAGTAAATCCTGATAATCATCTACAGCCTTGATTACCGCAGTAAGGAAAAGTAAAAATTGAGCATTTTCATGAGGTGTATCCCCAGGTTCAAGTAGATTTATGCCTGTATCTGTTGAGATAGACCAATTATTATGCTTACCACTACCATTAACCCCTGCAAAAGGTTTCTCGTGTAATAGGCAAACTAAACCATGCTTATTTGCAATACTCTTCATTAATTCCATTACAAGTTGATTATGATCTGTAGCAATGTTACTTATTGAGAAAATTGGAGCTAACTCATGCTGTGCTGGTGCTACCTCATTATGCTTAGTTTTAGCCAAGATTCCAAGCTTCCATAACTCTTCTTCTAGCTCTTTCATAAATGCAGACACTCTAGGCTTTATACTTCCAAAATAATGATCTTCTAGCTCCTGTCCTTTTGGTGGTCTTGCTCCAAATAAGGTTCGTCCACAATTTACAAGGTCCGGTCTCTTTAGGTAAAGTTCTTTATCTATCAAGAAGTATTCCTGTTCTGGTCCTACAGTTGTAACTACACGCTTTGCAGTTGTATTTCCAAAAAGTCTTAAAATTCTTATTGCTTGTTTATCAAGAGCTTCCATTGAACGAAGCAACGGTGTCTTTTTATCAAGCGCTTCTCCACTATAAGAGCAAAAGGCAGTAGGTATACATAGCGTTCCATCCTTTATGAAAGCATAAGAAGTTGTGTCCCATACTGTATATCCTCTTGCTTCAAAGGTAGCTCTAAGGCCTCCCGATGGGAAGCTAGATGCATCTGGTTCCCCTTGAACTAATTCCTTTCCTGAAAACTCCATTATAATTTTACCATTACCATCTGGTGATATAAAACTATCATGCTTTTCAGCAGTAATTCCAGTCATCGGCTGGAACCAGTGTGTAAAGTGTGTTGCCCCCTTTTCTACAGCCCAATCCTTCATAGCATTGGCAACCACATTAGCAACATCTAATTCTAAATGTGTGCCCTGAGCCATGGTTTTCTTAAGAGCCTTATAAATATCCTTTGGCAACCTTTCTTTCATAACGGCATCATTAAAAACCTGACTACCAAAAATCTCTGGTACATTTTTCATGATTAACTCCCCCTTATAATATTTCAATTCCTATGGTTT
>DGDR01000030.1:1650-9042 GCA_002385545.1 Clostridium sp. UBA3947 | reverse complement strand
AGACAAAGACGATCCGGACAGTTTAAAACAATTCAATATTGCTACAGACAAAGACGATCCGGACAGTTTTCAGCAAGATACTTCTAAACTTCCACAACATTATACAGATAAAACAGAACCTAAGGGAAATTATCAAAAAATATCAGAATCACAAGCAAAAAGGTTGTTTGCATTATCGAATGGCAATAAGGAATTAGTTAAATCAGTTATAGAAAAGTACAACTACAAATATACAAAAGAGATAAGCACACATGATTATGAAACAATTGCAAAAGAGATTGAAACATTAGCAAAGAAGGCTAGATAAGGGAGGAATGAATAATGGAAAATTTAGATTTGAAATTAATAGATGAAATTATTGAAACTCAAGAGGGTTTTGTAATAGACAGCGATGATAAAGCAGAATGGGCATTGAACAAAATAGCAGAAGAAAAAGCAGAAACACAGCGTATGATAAACGTATGTGACACTATGATACTTAGGTATCAACAAAAAAAAGAAGAGTATGAAAAGAAGTTCGAAAATAAAACAGCATATCTTAGAAATCAACTTCAAACTTATTTCAATACAGTTGAAAAGAAAAAAACAAAGACACAGGAAACTTACAAACTTCCTTCTGGAACACTCAAACTTAAATATCAAAATCCTGAATTTATTCGAGATGAAGAAAAACTCCTAGCATGGGCAAAATCAAACAAACCTGATTACATTAAAACAAAAGAATCTGTCAACTGGGCAGAGTTAAAGAAAGAACTTATGCTATCTAATAATAAGCTGCTTACAAAGGATGGAGAAATAGTTGAAGGTGTAACTTTAAAAGAACGTGAACCGGTATTTGAAATTGATATATAGGGGCAATATTGCCCCTTAAAGGTCAGTTTATATATTTGCAGTAAAACAAAAACATTGCACTAGCAAACACTTATTAGGAAAATATGTGAGGTGTAGAAATGACAGGATGGATAAAGCTACATAGAGATATAACAAACCATTGGATATGGAATGACAAACCTTTCGATAAGTGTAGAGCTTGGATTGACTTAATATTAATGGCTAATCACAAAGACAATAAATTTGTATTAGGTAATGAAGTCATTAATGTTAATCGTGGAAGCTTTATCACATCTGAAGTTAAATTAATGGAGCGTTGGGGGTGGTCTAAATCTAAAGTAAGAGCATTTTTAAATTTGTTAGAAAAAGATTCAATGATAGTTAAAAATTCAGACCGAAAAAAAACCACTATAACCATAGTAAAATACAATGTTTGGCAAGATATAGAAACCACAGAAGAACCACAAAAAGACCACAAAAAGACTACAAAAAGACCGCAAAAAGACACAAACAAGAATGATAAGAATGTAAAGAATGAAAAGAAAATATATACAGATTTTGTTTCTATGACAGAAGAAGAATATCAAAAATTAGTTACTGAACATGGTGAGATATTAGTTAAGAGATTTATAGAAACATTAAATAATTATAAAGGTGCTACTGGTAAGAAATATAAATCGGATTACTTAGCTATAAGGAATTGGGTTATTGATAAGGTAACAAAAGAGAAACCGCAACAAAAAGATAATTACAGAATGGTGTATTAAAGGGGGTGATAAATTGCGAAACCTTCCACATTCTCAAGAAGCAGAACAAAGTGTATTAGGCAGTATATTAGTTAATCCTTCTTTAATGCCAGATATAGCACATAGTTTAAAAGAATCAGACTTTTATAACCCAGTACATCAAGATATATTCCGTATTATGCAAAAACTTTACAACGATAGTAAAGGAATAGACATTATAACCGTATCAAATGAAGGAGCAGATATAGAATATCTTACAAACATTGCTGATATTGTTCCTACAACAGAAAACATTAAACAATATATTAACATACTCAAAGGTAAATCCTTAAGAAGAGAATATATTGCAGCAGGACAAAAGATAATTGATATGGCGATTAACGGACAATATGACAACTTAACAGACTTCAAAAACGATGTCCTAAGCACAGTTGATATTGATGTTAAGGACAATAAAGAAAAAGAAAGTCATATTAAAGAGATCCTTCCAAAAGTTATAAAAGATATAGAAACAAGGTATAACAGCAATGGTCAAGCATATAAAAAATATGGTTATAGGTGGCTAGACAAATATACTGGAGGAGTAAAAATAGGATTAACATATTTAGCAGCAAGGCCAAGTATAGGGAAAACAGCTTTCAGCTTAAACATAGCTAACAATTTAGTAGAGCAAGGCTTAAAAGTAGCAATGTTCAATCTTGAAATGGAGAAAGAGCAACTAGTCGAAAGGTTAATCTCAATCAGAACAAAACTTCAATACGAGAAAGTTCTTAAACCTTGGGATATGGAAAATAAAGACTGGGAGAAGGTTAGCAAAGCCTTAAAGTTAGGCAATAATGACATTTATATTTATGACACAGTATTCAAAGTTGAAGAGATAAAAAGCATATGTAGGAACCTAAAAATGAAAGGACAGCTTGATTATGTAATAGTAGATTACTTACAGTTATGCGAAACAATGAAGAAATGCGGAACATCAAACGAAAGAGTTAGTCACATAAGTCGACAGTTTAAGCTTATGCAGAAGGAATTGAAAGTACCGTTTTTAGTGTTAAGCCAATTGAACCGAGCTAATGAAGGAGAAAGCAGGAGACCAAAACTAACAGATTTAAGAGACAGCGGAAGCCTTGAACAAGATGCAGATAACGTATTTTTCTTGCATGACCCAAAAGCTGGCGAGTATGAAACAGAAGGGAAAGAGTATCAAGAAGTAGAGTTAATAATAGCAAAACAACGTTCTGGAATGAGAGATATATTTACACAACTTAGATTCTTCAAAGGAACTCAAAGATTTATAGAGGGGTGAGAGAATGAAAAAATTGACCCCAAAAGAACTCAAAACAGCAAGTTACAAAGAAAAATGCAGACTAATGAAAGAAATCATCTTAGGCAAACTTCAATATGTAGACAACGAAATGGAAGGACAGATTAATATTTTTGAATTGAAATAAATTATATGTGAGGTGTTGATAATGGCAGGTAGAAAAAATGTATTATCAGAACTGCAAGCACAAAAGATTAGAGAGAATTATAAACCCGGTGACAGCATAACAAAGATAGCTGAAAAATATCGAGTACACTACAAGACTATCAAGAACATACTAGGTGACTTATACATGCCTAGTAAAGCCGCTCAAAACTCCTTAAAACAACGCTTAAAAAAAGTCAAAGAAGAAACTAAACAATATAAAAAAATGATGTTCGCAACAAGTCTAAAAGAAAAAGCTGAAAGATATTTCAATAAAATCAAAGTCGGAGATTACATAAACATACTGAAAAAAGAAGATGGATACAACCGTACAATAAGATATAACAAAGTATCTGGAACAGTAACACAAAAGACAGATAACCTTATTTTTGTAGGACGTGAAAGCATAAGTAAGGGAGACTTGATAGAGTCTCTAGCAACAAAGGAGCGTGTTGCTGTATGAGTATGAAGACATATCTAAACAAAGATGAACGTCAACAAATGGTATTCTTTGCATCACTTATAGGATATTTCGACAAAGTAATCATCAATGACTGGTGTAATAGAGATTCTCTTATAACAGCAGAAGAAAAGAAATATCTAAGAATGATTAATACCCTTATGGATAAGGTATTAAGAACATTTATGAATAGGCTAGGAAAAGACTTCATAGAAAGGCTTGTAAAAGACATAGAGGATTCAGACATATTAGTATTACCAAAGACAAGAGCACAAATAAAGAAGCAGGAATTCCTCAAACAAGATGAAGTTGTAGCAGCACCACTTGATGATATATATGAACTTGCAGGAATAGCAATGATGCAATGCAATGAGTGTCCAGAGTGTAGATATGAGGAATGTAAGCTTAGAAAGTATCTAATGGATTTAAACATCCCGGCTGTTAATGAATATGCACATAATGTATGTCAATATAAACCGGGGGAAGTGAAATATAAAAGAGTGGTTTAAAACATGTCTAAAATTCTCTAAAACAGTCAGAAATTTAAAAGTAATTATCTCGAAATAGATTCAATTGATAAGATTATGTACATTCATAATGTTATTTCAAGAATAAGGAGTGTTCAGAATGTTAAATGAAATCTACAATTTTGTAAAACAACAAGAAGATAAACACTTTGAAATTGCAGAAAAAGAAAAGGATAATTTATCATCAAGCATAGCGAATATGGCACAAGCTACAGCATTTTTGAGAGTAAGAAGAAAGATAGAGGAACTTGGAAGATTAAAATGCGAAAATATGGCTTTGAGAGCAGATAATGAACAATTAAGAAAAGACGTTAATAGGCTGAAAACAAGAGAAAAGATGTTAGAGAAAGCAGCAGAAATATGGAAAAAGAAATGCGGAGAAAGAGAGTGTAATATAACATGGAGGAAGAAGAATAATGAATTCATGGTGTGGAATTGGAAGATTAGTAAGAGATCCGGAGGTACGTTTTACACAGAGTAATAAGCAAGTAGTTAGTTTTACAATAGCAGTTAACAAGAAGTTTAAAAATGATGAAGCAGATTTTATTCCGGTGGTTGCATGGGAAAAGACAGCGGAATTCATAGCAAAGTATTTTAGAAAAGGACAGCAAATAGCAATAGAAGGACGGTTGCAAACAAGAAGTTATGAAGATAATGAGGGAAAGAAACGGTTTGTAATGGAAGTATTAGCAGAACAGGTGCATTTTGCAGGAGAAAAGAAAGAAGGACAGCAGGAAGAATTTAGACCGGAAGAATACACAATAGAAAACGATGATGAACTACCGTTTTAAGGAGGTTCAAGGTGATAGATTTATTACTCGGAGGAAGCCCAGTTACGGGCTATCCTTAGAAGCACGACCGACAGGTAAATCCACATACTCATCAATTTCAAGTGATTTAATTTAAACAACAGAGGGGCAACTATGCCCCTTAACAAAATAATGTGAGGTGAGTAAAGTGTTAGTAAATCCATTACCAAAACCGGCAAAAAGCAAAAAGAAAAGAGCAAAGAACAATCCTAAAACTTTTTGGCAGGAACTATCTAGGTATGACATATGAAGAATATAAGGGGGTAGTAGCATGAAAAATCCATTTCAGAGCAGACGAAACAAATATGGAGTATCACCAAGGGAAGACAGGACTTATAACGGCATTGTATTCGACAGCAAAGCAGAAATGAGAAGGTATAAGGAATTAGAATTACTTGAGAAAGCTGGTAAGATAAGAGATTTACAGTTACAAGAATCATGGGTATTACAGGAGTCTTTCACATATCAAGATAAGAAGTACAGAGCAATACATTATATATCAGATTTCAGCTATTACGATGAAAACGGAAATTATGTTGTTGAAGATGTGAAGGGCAGAAAAACGAAGGAATATCAAATTAAGAAAAAGTTATTCTTGAAGAAGTACCCAAACTTTATATTTCGGGAGGTGTCTTAAATGAAAGCAAAATATGAATCAAGCTATGATGATTACTTCCCGGAAGAATCTGCACAGTATTACAGTTTGATACTAGAATATGCAAGATTAACAGAAGTAAATACAAATGGAGCTCTTCAAATAGCACAAAAAGCCTTAATACTAGCAGACAGATATAATACTATCAGCAATGATGCAACAAAGCTTGACAGCATAAAAATAGGGCAGAAAACAGATAAGCAAAAATTCTTTTATGGCCGGTACAGGATATTACGAGAAATACATACTCATGCAAGAGTAATATGGAAAGAAGGAAATGTAGAAAGCAGGACTTATGGAAACGGTGTAGCATAGAAAATAATACATGTGAGGTGGTATTATGATAGTAGAACTGCTTAGAACATATCTAGAGAAAAAAGCAGAATTAGCTTTTAGGACGCTCGATATTGAAGAAATAGAACAAAGAATAGCATATCATAACCTTGTTTATGTAGAAACTCTTAACGAGTGTTTAGAAGGCGAAGTAATGAAGGCACCAATATTAAGCGATATACCAAAATCTATTACAAACAAATTCAGCAGCAGCACAGAGAATACAGCACTAAACTACAACACAGTATATGAGAACAAAGTAGATGTATTACAATTAAAGATAGACAAAGCAAATATGGAAAGGCAAATAGCACCGCTTAGGCGAGAAGTAGAAACTGTTGAAAGATTGTTGATATCTCTGAATGACAAAGAAAAATTTGTAGTAGAAATGAGGTACATAAGAGACTATAGCAACAATGAAACAGTGATGCGATTTGCATCAAAGTTTGGTTATGGAAGCAAAGGTACAATAGAAAATATAGAGAAAGAAGCACTAGCAAAGATGGAAAAAATATATAATAAGAAATCTGCATAAGAAAAAGCAGGAGTATAAATAATTCTGTGTATCGGAATTTATGTAATCCTTCTTTAGCAAGTACATTCAAGTTGACAAGGTTTACAGAATGTGACTCTATATTACCTTTATATTGTATATTATTGCCGGATTTATTAAGTTTTATACATAAACTTGATTAATTCTGGCAATAATTATTCATAATGGGTATTATTTGTGTTTTGAGCCCATGTTTTTAATTTTGTGAGGTCTAGCCCGTCCGGCAATGAGGACGAGCCCTTTAGGGCGGTGGGGGTGAATGCTTTTAAATATAGCTTTCCAACCTACCCTCGTATTGAATCATCAATTCGCTAAGCACTCTATCCCAGTTTTTATAACGCTGTGTCCATTTCTTCACTACATTCATTGATGCTAAATACAACATCTTTTCCAGTGAACTGTCTGTTGGGAATATTGATTTTGATTTTGTTACCTTACGGAACTGACGATGCAGTCCTTCAATTATATTTGTAGTATAAATTATTCTTCTTATTTCTTCTGTAAATTTGAAAAACGGGCTTATTACCTCCCAGTTATTTTCCCAACTACGTATTGCATAAGGATATTCCTTTCCCCACTTATCTTTAAGCTCATATAGCTTATCTAATGCCACTTCCTCATTAATGGCATGATATACTTCTTTGAAATCATTACTAAAAGCCTTTAGGTCTTTATATGGCACGTATTTAAAGGAATTTCTCAGTTGATGTATTATGCAGCGCTGTACTTCAGCTTTTGGATATGCAGCATTTATCGCTTCCTTAAGTCCGGTAAGTCCATCAACACAGAAGATTAAAACATCCTGTATTCCTCTGTTTTTAAGGTCATTTAGCACTCCAAGCCAAAATTTCGAGGATTCATTCTCACCAATCCATATACCTAAGATATCTTTATATCCATCAATAGTAACACCTAGAACTACATAAGCTGCCCGGTTTACTACTCTTCCATTATCCCTAACCTTATAATGAATTGCATCCATAAAGATAAAAGAGTATATAGGCTCAAGC
>DGDR01000030.1:0-1537 GCA_002385545.1 Clostridium sp. UBA3947 | reverse complement strand
CTCAAGCAGCTCCTGAATAATATCTTTAAAAATGTCCTTTAGATAAGCATTTACATCGGATACACTTTAGAAATTATTTTCCCGAACTAATTGTTTTACATGTTCTTTCGATAGTGTTCACATAAAATTCTCCTCCTTAGCATTTTCTTTTGTTAATTCTTGCTAAGAAGGAGAACGCTTACTCATTCAGACACAAAATTTTTTACAGCCTCTTCATATATTTTAAGCATTTGACATTACATGAAGAATGCGATTCCTAAACCTTTTAAAATTCCTTACACCAAAGGCATTGCGCTTAATAACTTTGATTTTGTTATTGACTCCCTCAGTATATCCATTTGTATATGGATATTCAAAAGAATTCAGAATCTCCTCTCGCCAGTTAATAAAAGTCTTTGTACAGGCTTCAAATTCAGGTAGATTATATCCTACAGCCATCATATTCCATATTCCAAGCTGTTTCCTTGCTTTTTCCCGGCTCTTGCATTCCATAAGTTTGTGGAATTCATTTTTCATTCTGTAAGCTTGCCGCAACCTTTCTGATACATTAAGCATTGCTGCTACCTGAGCGGCTTCCTGCTCTGAAAGGTGCTCAGGTTTTTTTAGGAGAAGCTTCCTGCTACGCTTAAAATATTTCCTTCGAGCATCATGGAATTTGGCCTGCTCGTTCTTTCTAACATTTTCAAATGCCCAAATTACTTGCCTCACGACATGATACCTGTCTGCTATGATCTTGGCTTTCGGAAACAGGCTTTTGGCAAGGCTTCTATATGGGCCACTCATATCTATGACGAAATATTGGACTTTCTTGCGATCCTTAAACGATAGAAAATATCCTGTTAAATCTTCTGTCTTCCTGTTTGGGAGGATATCAAGCACTTTTTTGTTCTCAGGATCGGTGATAATACACTGAAACTTTTCCCCACCTGCATTGCCACGGAATTCGTCAATAGATAACACTTTGGGTAATTCCTTGTTGAAATATTCCACCTGATCAAAAATCCTTGCTACTGTATGCTGAGATATATTTGCCAGTTTTGCTACGCTTTTCATTGATCCAATTTCCTGCAAGGATCTTATCACATAAGCTGCAAGGCGGTTGGTCATTCGGTGATATTTCGGAAGGAATGGAACTTCCTCGTAGAACCTTTTATTGCATATTGGGCATACGTGGCGCCGTTTCTTTAGATATATGTACGTTGTTTCACCAAAAGCTGAAATATCTTTTATCCGCTGGATTCTGTAGTCGTGAACCTTGCTTGTCCGCTCGCCGCAGCGAGGACACTTGTGTATTCTCTTATACATACCCGCATAAATACACAAGGTATTATCTTTTCTTTCAACTGATTTAACAAATACATCTTTTAATCCTATTAATTCTTCAGTATAATTATAGTAGAGCATGAGTTGAATCTCCTTTCGAATGATTTGTTGCGATTTCATTTTACTAGAGATTTCAATTCTGTGCTCTATTTTTTATTTAAAAATTAGAAAAATGTTGGAGCAGTCTTTTACCACCCCAACATTTATTATAGAA
>DGDR01000137.1 GCA_002385545.1 Clostridium sp. UBA3947 | reverse complement strand
ATAAGAACTTTAAGATGACTCCAAATCTTGATCCATATGGCAGATTTGAATGGGGTGTACCACCAAAGTCTAGGGGCGACTATGCCTTTGTTCAGCATATGCTCTATTCTCTAGCGGAAGATGGTAGAATGGCAGTAATACTTCCCCACGGTGTACTGTTTAGGGGCGGAAGTGAAGGAAAAATAAGAAAAGAGATTATAGACCTCAATTTACTAGATGCAGTTATAGGACTGCCAGAGAATTTGTTCTATGGAACAAGTATCCCTGCATGTGTTATGGTGTTTAGGAAGGCTAGACGGGATAGAGAGGTACTATTTATAGATGCCTCAGGAGAGGGAAATTTTGAGAAGGGCAAGAACCAAAACAAATTAAGAGAGCAAGATGTAGAGCGGATTGTAAAGGCCTATGAAGATTATAAGACTATAGATAAGTATTCATATGTAGCCACATATGATGAGATAGTGGAAAATGATTATAATCTAAATATTCCACGATATGTTGATACATTTGAAGAGGAAGAGCCTGTGGATATGGACAAGGTAAAGAGGAATATAGAGGATATAAAAGAGGAACTTAGAGACGTGGAAGCAAAGATGGAGAAGTATTTGGAAGAGCTTGGACTGTAGTATTTTTAAAGGGGGATATAGGTTGTCTTATTCAATATGTAAAGCTGATTTTTATTATGGTGCATTTTTATCAGTGCTTATCAATAAAGGTATAAATCCCGCTATTGTGGAGCTAGGGGAAAAGAGAAATATTTATAAGATAACTACAGACAATGGAACATACAAGGTATATACAAAGTATACAGTAAATAGTAATCCTAAAGATATATTATGGAATGTAATCTTTACTGAAAAGGAAGCAGAAGAGATAAGCAAGTTGATAGATACAGAGGATGATATTCTTTTTGTAGTTATATGTGCATATAAACAGCTTAAAAATAACAATACGGAAATAGCCATATTAAAAGCAGATGAATTGGAATTGAAAGAGTGTGTTGATTTGGGTTGCAATATTAATAAAAACCTAAGATTGAGTATACGCAAGAAAAAACATAGCCCTTATCTTTCAGTATATGGTACGCATAGGGCAGATAAAGTAGATGGCGAAGATAATACAATTAAAATTTCAAGGCAGAGAATTTTAGAATTGTAATCAATAATAAATCTAATCTAAGTATGATGGTATATGAGAGATAGAGGTGATATTAAGTTTGAATGCTGAAATTAAAGAAAGAGTTGAGATGATACAATGGGGAGAAGTACCTAAAGGATATAAGAAGACGAAGGTGGGAATTATTCCTGAGGATTGGGAAGTGAAGAGAATTGAAGAAATATTAGAATTAAAAAACGGTATAAATGCTAGAAAAGAAGATTATGGATACGGAATAAAATTTATAAACGTATTAGACATTTTAAATAATAATTATATTAATTATGACAACATAATCGGGAAAGTAAATATTGATGGAGAGACGATAAAGAAATATTGTGTAAATTATGGAGATATATTATTTCAAAGAAGTTCAGAAACAGTTGAAGAGGTAGGATATGCAAATGTATATTTAGACAAAACACCTGCAACTTTTGGGGGATTTGTAATTAGAGGTAAGAAAATATCAAATTATGAACCTTTTTTTTTAAAAGAATTATTAAATTCAGACATGGTAAGAAGACAGATTCAAAATAAAGCGGGTGGCAGTACACGATTCAATGTCGGTCAAAAGGAATTGTATAAAGTAAAAATATGTCTTCCTCCACTTTTTGAACAACAAAAAATTGCTCAAATCCTTTCTACTTGGGACGAGGCTATAGAACTAAAAGAAAGGCTAATAGAGGAAAAGCAGGAGCAAAAGAAGGGGCTTATGCAGAACCTTTTAACAGGGAAGGTTAGGCTACCTGGGTTTGAGGGGGAATGGGAGGAGGTTAGATTTAGCAAAATATTTAACAGAATATCAGCAAAAAAGCACCAAATAAAGACATCCGAATATTTGAACAAAGGTTTGTATCCAGTAGTTGATCAGGGCAAAGAAAAGATAATTGCATATTCTAACCAAGAAGAGAAAGTATTTAAAGTTGATTACAAAGGGCTAATTGTGTTTGGAGACCATACACGAGAGATAAAATTCATAGATTTTGATTTTATTATAGGAGCTGATGGCACTCAAATACTTCAGACAAAGGAGGGTTGTGACACAAAGTTCTACTATTATCATTTGTTAATAAAACGAGTACCAGATACAGGTTACAATAGACATTTTAAGTTCTTAAAAGAAACGAAGTTCTTTTATCCCTCTATCCAAGAACAAAAAGCCATAGCCGACGTACTATCAACAGCCGATAGAGAAATAGAACTTCTCAAAGAAGAAGTGGAGCTCTTAAAAGAGCAGAAGAAAGGGCTTATGCAGCTACTGCTTACAGGGATAGTTAGAGTCGATGAGGCTATACTATAAACCTTTATAAGTAGTATGATGTATAGTACGATTTATTGCATCAATCATGTGGCGAGGAATATCCGTTTTGTATTCGGCGGAAATAAATTTAAGGAGATTGTACTTATGAAAAAGAGATTATCGTTAGTTTGTGTTTTTATTATGGTATTTACACTTGTTTCATGTGGTGTTGAGTCGCCGGAGCAGGCAGTAAA
>DGDR01000212.1 GCA_002385545.1 Clostridium sp. UBA3947 | reverse complement strand
GAAGGAAAATATAATTAATTATATATCAATAATTAAGGCTCCTTTGTTGGAAAAAGTTATTATTAGTTTATTTTGTCACTTACCAAACAAGAAAACATATATTAATTATATATATTAAAAGTAGATTAGATCTTGTTACTTAATAAGATCTTATTTTTTGAAATCAAAATAGGGGAAGAAATGATGGTAAGTAAAAATGATAACGGAGGATTAAATAACAGTTCAAGTAATAGTAGCAATTGCTATAAAAATCCATTAGTTGACTGGTTATTTTCTTTATCACCGGAGCAGTTTTCACTACTTTCATCTATATTAGGAATTCTATTGTTAAGAGGCTTAGATTTGGATCAACAAAACTCCCTTGGTAATTTCTTGATTAATATTGGCACAAATATGGTTACAGCGGCTGGACAGGCGCAATTACTGGAAGATCAACAATCTAGTAATAATAATGATAATAATGATATTCGAGAAAAAATTGAAGATTTGAAAAAACAGATATGTATGCTAGAAAAGGAATTGGATAAATAATAACTGATTTTAATTTGCAAAAGGGGCAAGAAAGATTCATAATAAAATATAACAATTTTTGCTGAAAAGGAGAGAACTTATGAGTTGCCGTAATTGCCCCAGCTGCTTAAATAGAGGCTGTATAAGCTGTATAGAGAGAGTTTCTATCTTCTCTAGCCTAACCCCAGAAGAATTACATGAGATAACTAGAACTATCACTCAAAGAAAATATGAGAAGGGTGAAAACATATATATCGAAGGACATAAGGCGGAGAAGTTATTTATAATTAATGAGGGAAGGGTTAAGGTTGTTAAGCTTTCAGAATCGGGGAAAGAGCAAATAATAAGAATTTTAGGACCGGGGGAATTTATGGGGGAATTATCCTTATTTACTCATGCTCCCTTGAATAATAATTCAGAAGCTTTAGAGCCAACTACAGTGTGTATTGTGGATGGAACGCACATTGAAAGCTTAATAGAAAGACGACCCAGTATTGCTTTGAAGATTTTAAAAGAGATGAGTATAAGACTTGAAAAGGCTGAAAATCAAATTCAGGCGCTCACTGTTCAGGATGTAGAACATCGCCTAGCAAATGCTTTGCTGAAAATGGCCGATGATAAGAATTTTATTAATTTATTAATAAGTAAAAAAGACCTGGCCTCACACATTGGAACAAGTAGGGAAACCTTGAGCAGAAAGCTTACAAGCTTTGAAAGGAAGGGATGGATTAAGCAGGAGGGCCAGAGGAAAATAAAGATAACCAACAGGGATGCATTAGTAAAGATGCTTGAAGTATAGTAATGGACGATGGACTTTTTAATGGTCCATTGTCCATTGATATTTTAGTTGCTAGAGTTTGTAGTCCATTTTTTTAATTCTTCATCAGTAGCTAAAACAAAATGGCTACCTCCAACATTTTGATTGATTCCTTTTGAATAGTCAATTCCACTGGTTTTATAATCATAGTCCATTGAAATTCTATTCTTTTCTAAAAGGGGATTAGGACGGGGAATAGCGGACAACAATGACTTGGTATACGGGTGGATTGGATTCGAGAAAATTTCTTCAGTGGTGCCTGTTTCAACCAGATAGCCTAAATGAAGTACTCCAATCCTTTGAGAAATATATTTAACCATAGACAAATCGTGAGCAATAAATAGCAAGGCAGTATTGGTTTCTTGCTGAATGCTCTTTAATAGATTTATAATTTGTGCTTGGATGGATACGTCAAGAGCACTTATAGCCTCGTCTGCGATAATAAGCTTAGGATTCATAATAAGGGCTCTTGCTATACCAATACGCTGTCTTTGACCACCAGAAAACTCATGAGGATATCTGTTTGCATGCTTTTTTGATAAGCCCACCTTTTCTAAAACCTTGTATACTTTTTCCGCCCTTTCTTCTCTATTCTTATAAAGATGATGAATATCTAGGCCTTCTGCTATAATATCTAACACTGTACTGCGGGGTTGAAGGCTTGTCATAGGGTCTTGAAAAATCATTTGCATATTACTTCTCAAATACTTATTTTCACTATCAGTAAGCTTATCAGATATATCTATTCCATCAAAACTAATGCTGCCTTCTGTAGGCTTGTATAAGCGTATAATAGAGCGGCCAATAGTAGATTTACCACTGCCTGATTCACCAACAAGCCCATAAGTTTCACCTGGGTATATATTAAATGAAACACCGTTTACTGCTTTTACGGTGTAGTTATCATTAATAAAAAAATGTTGCTTTAAATTTTTAACCTCTAAAAGAGGTTTTTTGGATTCCATAATCTTCTGCCTCCTTTAACATCCTGTCTATTCTTCTACGTAACTCCATGGGCATATTTATCCTTGGTGCATATTCATGAAGGAGCCAAGTAGCTGCATAATGGGTATCTGAAACTTTAAACATTGGGGGTTCTTCAATCTTATCAATAGCTAAAGCATAAGCATTTCTAGGTGCAAAAGCATCTCCTTTGATTTCTGCTGATAGGTCTGGGGGAGACCCTGGTATTGTATAGAGCCATTCATCTCTAGTATCCAAATCTGGCATTGCTGATAGCAATCCCCAGGTATATGGATGTTTAGGATCAAAGAATATCTCTTCCACCGTACCTTTCTCTATAATTTTTCCTGCATACATAACAGCTACTGTATCTGCCACCTTTGCCACTACTCCAAGATCATGGGTAATAAAAATTACTGAAATATTTAGCTTCTTTTGAAGATCCTTTATAAGTTCCAGTATCTTTGCCTGTATAGTTACATCCAAGGCTGTGGTTGGCTCATCACATATTAAAAGGTCTGGCTTACAAGCAAGAGCTATAGCTATACAAACTCTTTGCTTCATTCCTCCAGATAGCTGATAAGGATAGTTATCTATCCGCTTATCAGCATCAGTAATTCCAACTAGCTCCAAAAGCTCAAGAGCTCTTTTTCGGGCTTCTTTTTTGGAAATTTTTTCGTGAAGTATCATACCTTCCAAAATTTGAGCACCAATTTTCATAGTGGGATTTAATGCAGTAAGGGGATCTTGAAATATCATGGCAATACGCTTCCCATTGATATGCTTTTGTAGTTCTTTTTTAGAAAGTTTTAATATATCAACCTTAACCTTTTCATTTCCTCTATAATAAGTAAAATTTATAGTTCCAGAAGTAACCTTTGCATTTTCATTCATAATTCCCATAGCAGCCTTCATAGTAACGGACTTACCACTTCCACTTTCGCCTACAATGGCAATAGTTTCGCCTCGGTGCAAGTCAAGATTCAAACCTCTGATAGCATGAATATTGCCTGCATAGCTGTTAAAGGTAATGTGTAAATCCTTGATTGATAATATTTTTTCTTTGTCCATCTATGGAAGCCTCCTATTACTTAATAATTCTCTTAATTAATTTATCTTTTATTATATGAGGAAATTGCACAATT
>DGDR01000185.1 GCA_002385545.1 Clostridium sp. UBA3947 | reverse complement strand
AGATGTGTATAAGAGACAGGTAGCTGGCAATAAGATAGCAGTGATATGTGATGGAGACAAGCATCAAGGAATAGATAGAATTGAAGAGGACTTAAAATATCAGTCTGCTTTAGAAAGAATGGGTTGGAATTTTGTTAGAATTAGAGGGAGCAAATTCTATCGTAATCCTGATGAAACAATAAAGGAAATACTGGGTACATATTATATGCAAGCATAATTCAGGAGTATATATTTCTTATAAGAAGGCTTAGCCTTCTTTTTTTGTAGTTGAGGGTTTTAATATTAGTAAATTAAGTAGGCATTCCTTATAAAAAATGATATAATAAGATTATAATTAGATATTTTTGTAAAAATTAAAATTTATGCTTAGAATTAAGACTTTTATAGTAGAAGGTTTTTTTATATAAATTTTCGAAGGGGTGAACTATTATAAATGGAAAATATAGTAATGGAGCTTAAAAGAATTAGAAAAGAGGCTAATGGTAAGC
This sequence comes from Clostridium sp. UBA3947, assembly GCA_002385545.1. Classification (GTDB taxonomy): domain Bacteria; phylum Bacillota; class Clostridia; order Clostridiales; family Clostridiaceae; genus Clostridium_AU. Next base: position 3,877 of record DGDR01000185.1, on the reverse strand, counting down.
TTATTTTAAAGGATATTAATTTGAATCTACATAAAGGACAAACCTTAACAGTGCTAGGGAAAAATGGTCAAGGTAAAAGTACCCTTCTAAAGTTGATTGCAGGCTTTATAGCTCCTACTAGCGGTGAACGAAATGTATTAGAGAAGAATCTTAGAATCAGTTATGTACCAGAACGTTTTCCAAAATTGAATTTCACTGCTAATGAATATTTAATGCATATGGGACTTATATATGGACTAAATGAAAAGGAAATCATGGAAAGATTAAGTAAATTATACGAGGAATTTGATATACAAAGCATGGCAAATTTAAAGATTAGAGATTTATCAAAAGGTTCTGCTCAAAAGATTGCAATAATACATGCTCTCTTAATAAATTGTCCTTTGTTAATTTTGGATGAACCTTTAACTGGACAAGATTCTATGTCACAAACTACTTTCATAAAATTAGTTACTAATTTAAAAAAACAAGGAGTAACTATCTTATTAGCTGCCCATGAATTGCATTTAATTGAAAGTGTATCCGATAGGATAGTTATTATAGAGAAAGGTCAGATTTCAGATTATCAAGGAGATGAATTAAGCAATAAACCCCTAATGCTTATCCAATTAAAAAATATGAACGATAAAGCCACTGAGATAATCAGATATATGGAAGGGGTTGTAAATGTAGAAATCCATAGACAAATTCTAAATGTAGTAGCAGAGAAGGATAAAAGTGATCAGGTAGTATTAACGGCAATACAAAATGGGTTAAACGTTATTAGCTTAAATGAAATAAGAGAATAGCTCAATTAAAGGAGGTTTAAAAGTGAAGGCGCATTTAAAATATTATTATAAAGTACTTGTTAATTCTCATAAATATATAGCACCCACTTTATTTTTTATAATTGCTGTAATGTCAACATACTTGGCTACTATAGATAGAATATTCTATGGTTTTCAAGTATCAGCAATTTTTATGTATATAACAGCAATTTGGATAACCTATAATTTTAATGAAATTGAAGATTCAACCCAGAAGCAACTTGTTTTACTGAACACCAATAACGAAGATAAATACTATATAATGAGAATTAGTTTTTTGTTTATATTTGTATTAATTTTAGATTTAATATCTATCATATTTCCTATTTTCATTGGTTCATTTAAAGAAAATGTTAATATTATTGATATATTAATTGGTTTTCTTATGCAAGCTGTTATAGGGTTCCTTGGTATATCTGTAGCAAATTTCTTTGAATCTAAGATATTGAAAGACAGAAAAGCTGCATTAATGATTTTGCTTCTAATAATGGTATTATCCTGCATTCAAGGTTTAGTAATAAAAGATCAACCAGCAATAAAATATGTAATGTTAATTCTACCACCTGCTTATTATGTATATCAGTCTGAGGGAATGCAATTACTAATATCCTTAGGAGGAGCTTTAGTATATAGCTTTATATTAATTTTTATTTATATAAAGCTGTCCATAAAGAAAAAATTTTGGTAATAAAATGGTAACACAGTTCTTAGAAAAAGTTTACATTACAACACTTCCAATATATGTTAAAATGTTTATATAAATTAGGAGGTGTTGGTATAAATGAATCGAGAGCAAAATTTGAAGAACTTGAAAAGAGCACTATTTATAATTGTATTGTTGACTACTAATCTAATAGTTTTTACAATTACTGCCTTTAGCTACAGGAATAAAACTAGCAATGCTAAAATACATAACAATGACAAGGGTGGTATGGAAAATGATAAATTTATTGTTAAGAATATAAGTAGCTGGCGGCATCCAATTAAGGAATATTTTAAAGATTCTACATTAATAAAAGTTGAACTCTTATATAAAAGAACTTATCCAATTTTTTATATTGATGATAATACATTATCAGAGGAAGATGTGGCTAAAAATTACACTTCCGATTTATATGCATCTATGTTAGCAGCAAACGGTTATTGGGATTTTGAAATAAGGACATTAGATAATAAATGGGTGAAAGTTAAAGGTGATAAAAAGGAAAAAAAGCTTATAGAAATAGTTTTTGATGGAAAATCCATTGACTTGTCCCAATACGAGAAAACTGTTGCAGAATCAAATTAAAATAAGCAACAAAGAGGTTGTTACTCAACTAACGGTTTTATCAGTTGAGTAACAACTTTTTTAGCATGATTTAATATACAAAATAATTTTCTTCAAACTTTGCTATTTTATCTTCATTCAGTAGGGTTAAACTAATATCATCCATACCATTTAATAGTTTAGTTTTATAAAATTCATTAATTTCAAATGATATATCTAAACTATAAATATCTCTAATTTTTTGCTTTTGCAAATCCACTTCTAATTTATAGTTTTCGTAGAATTCACAATTTTTCATCAATAAATCTATTTCACTATTTGATAATTTCACAAGTAATATTCCATTATTAAAGCAATTGTTATAGAATATATCAGCAAAACTTGAGGCAATTATAACTCTAAAGCCATAATCAAGTAACGCCCAAGGAGCATGTTCCCTAGAGGAGCCACAACCGAAATTAGCTCTTGATAATAATATGGAGGCACCATTGTATCTTGGCTTATTTAATACGAAATCTTTTATTGGAGCTCCATTTTCATCATATCTTAAATCATAAAATACAAATTGTCCAAAACCAGTTCTTTCTATCCTTTTTAAAAATTGCTTTGGTATAATAGCATCAGTGTCCACGTTCACTCTATCTAAAGGGGCAACAAGCCCTGTGTGTTTAACAAAAGCATCCATAAAAAAATCCTCCTTTTTTTAAAATTCTCGAACATCTACAAAGTGTCCAGCTATTGCGGCAGCAGCAGCCATAGCTGGAGATAGGAGATGAGTTCTGCCTCCCCTTCCTTGTCTTCCTTCAAAGTTTCTGTTAGAAGTTGAAGCACATCTTTGACCTGGGGAAAGCATATCTGGGTTCATAGCCAAACACATGGAACAACCGGGTTCTCTCCATTGAAATCCTGCTTCCATAAAAATTTTGTCCAAGCCTTCAGCTTCAGCTTGTTTCTTTACTCTAACAGATCCAGGAACCACTAAGGCAGTTACTCTTGGATGAACAGTTTTTCCTTTTGCTATTTCAGCTGCAGCTCGTAGGTCTTCAATCCTTCCATTAGTACATGAACCTATAAATACATAGTCTATTTCAATATCTTTCATAGGAGTACCAGGGCTTAAGCCCATATAAGCTAAAGCTTTTTCAGCAGCTTTCTTTTTATCTTCATCTTCAAAGCTATTGGGGTCTGGTACTATACCGTTGATACCAATAGACATAGAGGGATTTGTACCCCAAGTTACTTGCGGTTCTATACTGTTTAAATCGAAATTCAATTCAGCATCAAATATGGCATCTTTATCAGAAACAAGTGATTTCCATTCAAGCACAGCTTTATCAAAGGCTTCACCTTTAGGTGCATAATCTCTACCTTTTATATATTCAAAGGTTGTATCATCAGGAGCAATTAATCCAGCTCTAGCTCCTGCCTCGATTGCCATATTGCAAAGAGTCATTCGTTCTTCCATAGTCATTTTTTCAATTGTTTCACCTGTAAATTCAATTACATAACCTGTTCCAAAATCTGTACCATATTTACCGATTAGTCCAAGTATTACATCCTTGGCAGTAATCCCGTAACCAAGATTTCCTGTAATATTTACTCTCATTGTTTTTGATAGTTTTTGAGGTAGACACTGTGTAGCAAGTACATGTTCTACTTCGCTGGTACCTATACCAAAAGCCAAAGCACCAAAAGCTCCATGAGTAGAAGTGTGACTGTCACCACATACTATGGTTTTACCCGGTAGTGTTAGCCCAAGTTCTGGACCTATAACATGTACAATCCCTGTCTCTTATACACATCT
>DGDR01000238.1 GCA_002385545.1 Clostridium sp. UBA3947 | reverse complement strand
ATAATATTTCAATTCCTATGGTTTTCTATCCGTATATATTTTGATTTTGGATTCAATAAAGGGATAAAACTAGTTTATAGCCCTTAGGAATTGATATTAAACTCATATTAAACTACCTTTCGACTACAAAAAGAAAAGACGCTGCGGACATAAATCCACAGCGCCTTTGCTGTAATATATTAATATTATAACATAAAGATAATTAATTGTCAACATTTTTACTGTATTTTTATTGTATTAAACTTTTTTAACCAATAGTTTACTTGAATTAAATAGGCAGTAAGCTGTGGTGCAGCCATTAATTGCCCAAACCATGGCTTTCCATATTCTGAAGGAGCCTTCAAAAAGTCTTCCACTTTTTCCTTATCTACTATGGACAATATCGGTGAACTTGGATTTTGGATAATGTCCCTTAAAGCCTTAGATAAGAGCCTTTCATAATTGGGATGATAGGTTTTAGGATAAGGACTCTTTTTACGATGAAGTATTTCTTCTGGCAGTAAATCCTTGCAGGCTTCCCTTAGCAGTGATTTTGCAACTCCATCCCTATATTTCATTTTCCATGGTACATTAAAGACATATTCAACAATTCTATGATCTGCAAAAGGAACCCTTGCTTCAAGCCCAGAATACATACTAGCTCGATCCATACGATCCAATAGTGTTTGCATGAACCACTTAATGTTCAAGTAAGTTATCTCTCTACATTTTGCATCTGCTGAAACCTCTCCATTTTTCCTTGGTACTGCTCTGAGATAAACTTGGTATTTGTCATTCACATACTCTTCAAGTTTAAGCTTCTGTTTGATATCTTCTGATAAAAGTGCTGTTCTCATACTTAGATCGTAGGACCAAGGAAAACCCTTCACATTTATTAAGTCTTCTCTATAAAACCAAGGATAGCCACCAAAAATTTCATCGGCACATTCTCCAGTCAGTGCTACCTTATTATGCTTGACCACTAATGAGCAAAAGTATAGCAGGGAAGCATCCACATCTGCCATTCCTGGCAAGTCCTTGGCATCTACAGATTTATATAGGAACTGGACTAGCTTTTCCTCGTCACATTCTAAATAAGTGTGATTTACAGGATATTCCTTTTTCATTAAATCCACAAAGGGTCTATCTCTTTCAGGCTGAAAGGCATTGGCGCTAAAAAAAGTGTCATTATCCTTAAAATCAAAGGAAAAGGTATTTAACACAGCTCCTGTCTTTTGCAGGTAATCAGAAGCCACAGCAGTTACAATACTAGAATCTATACCTCCAGACAAGAAGCTACACACTGGCACATCAGAAACCATTTGTCTTCTAATAGCATCCCTCACTAAAAAGGAAACCTTCTCTACGGTCTTCTTATAATCATCCTTGTGTCCCTTTACTTCTAGCTCCCAATACTTATAGTTTCCTAGCCCTTCCTTAGTAAACACCATATAGTGGCCTGGTAGCAGCTCAAAAACATCTTTAAAAACTCCACACCCTGGTGTTCTGGCTGGTCCAACACCGAAAATTTCACGAAGGCTGTCTATATTTATTTCCGCTGGGACTTTAGGATGACAAAATAAAGCTTTAGGTTCGGAACCAAACACTAGCATATTATCCTTTATAGAGTAGAACAAAGGCTTGATACCAAGTCTATCTCTGTACAATGCCAACTGATTTTTAGCTCCATCCCATATAGCAAAGGCATATATGCCATTTAGCTTGCTAACAAATTCTGCACCATAGTGTATATAGGCAAGCAATATTACCTCAGTGTCTGAAGTTGTATCGAAGCTGTATCCAGCACTGATTAAATCAGGCTTTATTTCATCTACATTATAGATTTCCCCGTTATAAACAATAGCATATTCTACTTCTCCTATCTTTTTAATCATCGGTTGAGTTCCTAAGGATAAGTCTCTTATAGATAAACGGGCATGACTAAAGCCTGCATATTTACTTAAATATTCCCCAGTGCTATCATTTCCACGATGCGCTATGGACCTTCTCATATCAATTAATATCTTAATATATCTTTCCTTCTGCAATAGCAAATTCTCATCAAAGCTGCAAAAGCCTGCTATTCCACACATAACAATACCTCCCACCAATAATTAAAGGCGCACATTCCCAATGCCATCAAAAATGGCAATGATGAATGAACGCCTTTGTTCATAGTATTAATATATGTAGAGAAGCAGCAAATGATGAAAGGATTATGCCTTTAATCTTTCCATAGCTCGAATTACATTTTCTCTGTCACCGAAAGCTGTTAATCGGAAGAAGCCCTCTCCCTTGGCTCCAAATCCTACCCCTGGGGTACCTACAATATTATATTTAGTTAAAAGCTCATCAAAATACTCCCATGAGGATAAGCCATTTGGACATTTTAACCAAATATAAGGTGAATTTTTTCCTCCAGTAAACCATATATCTAAATCAGATAAGGTATCTGCCATGATTTTAGCATTTTGAAGGTAATAGTTAACATTTTCTTTAATTTGCTTATAGCCCTCTTCAGTAAATACAGCTTCAGCGCCTCTTTGTACAATATATGGCACACCATTGAACTTTGTACACTGACGTCTGAGCCATAATTTATTTAAGGACACATTATTTCTAATAAGTTCCTTTGGTACTACCGTATATCCACATCGAGTACCTGTGAAGCCTGCTGTCTTTGAAAGAGAAGAGAACTCTATAGCACATTCCTTTGCCCCCTCAATCTGGTAAATGCTTGTAGGTAAGCTCTCATCAGTAACAAAAATTTCATAGGCACTGTCAAATAATATTACTGCATTATTAGCCAATGCATAATCTACCCATACCTTAAGTTGTTCCTTATTATAAACCGCTCCAGTAGGGTTATTGGGTGAACATAAATAGATAATATCAGCCTTCACATTTTTATCTGGTAATGGCAAGAAGGAATTACTTTCGTCACCTTCTACAAATACTATTTTACGTCCTGCCATTATATTTGTATCAACATAAACAGGATAAACAGGATCTGGAATTAAAACTGTGTTATCCACATCAAATATATCAAGGATATTTCCTAGGTCACTTTTAGCACCATCACTTATGAAAACCTCGTCGTCTGAAAGCTCTACTCCCTTTTTCTTATAATAACCGCAGACTGCTTGTCGTAAAAATGAGTATCCCTGCTCTTCTCCATAGCCCATAAAGGTTTCTTTCTTGCCCATTTCCAAAACAGCCTTTTCCATAGCTGAAACTACAGCTGGAACTAGAGGTAGAGTAACGTCTCCAATACCTAACCTAATAATTTCCTTATCAGGATTTTCAGCCTTATAGTCCTTTACCTTCTGTGCTATCTGTGAGAAAAGATAACTATCTTTAAGCTTTAAAAAATTCTGGTTTATTTGCATACTTCCACTCCTCAAGTCTAGTTTTCTCTTGATTTCCATTTCCAAGGGCTCCATCAGCAATCTTTTAATATTGATTATGATTAAGAGCCCAAGTTATGGATTGCATTTATTTATCTCCAAGTGCAGCCTTTACAAGTCCTATAAATAAGGGGTGTGGTTTATTTGGTCTGCTCTTAAACTCTGGATGGAATTGAACCCCTACATAGAAAGGCTTATCAGTAAGCTCTACTGTCTCTACCAAAGTACCATCCGGTGAAACACCGCTAATAACTAGACCTTTTTCTGTAAGCAACTCACGGTACTGGTTATTGAATTCATATCTATGTCTATGTCTCTCTGATATTTGACATGTGTTATATACTTCTTCCATTTTTGTACCAGGTACTATCTTGCAATCATATGCACCTAGACGCATTGTGCCACCTTTTTTAGTGATTCCAACCTGATCTTCCATAATATGAATTACAGGATGAGGTGTATTCTGTGAAAATTCAGCAGAATGAGCATTTTCTAATCCACATACATTTCTTGCATATTCAATAACTGCAATTTGCATACCTAAGCAAATACCTAAGAAAGGTATATCATTTTCTCTCGCATAGCGACAAGCAGTAATTTTACCCTCAATACCACGATCACCAAAGCCTCCTGGTATAATTATGCCGTCTATACCATCCAATAATACGCTCACGCTATCTGGAGTAACATTCTCACTGTCAATCCATTTTATCTTAACAACTGCTCCTAAGCTAAAGCCAGCATGATTAAGACTTTCTATAATAGATAAATATGCATCATGTAGCTTTACATACTTACCCACAATAGCAATAGTAACCACAGACTTCCTCTGTCTAATTTTTGAAACTAGCTCCTTCCACTCAGTCAAATCACAGTGCTTAGTTTCAAGGGATAACTCACGACAAACTACTTCATCAAGACCATTTTCAGAAAGCATTAATGGAGCCTCATAAAGGTTATCTAAAGTAAGATTTTCAATGACACAGTCTGCCTTTACATTACAAAATAAAGCTATCTTTTCCTTGATGCTATTATCAAGAGGCTCATCAGCTCTAGCAATGATTATATTAGGTGAAATTCCCATTGCCCTAAGCTCTTTTACTGAATGTTGCGTAGGCTTTGATTTATGCTCCCCAGAGCCCTTTAAGTATGGAACTAATGTAACGTGAATAAATAGGCAATTTGCCATACCTACTTCAAGGGATATTTGCCTTATAGCCTCTAGGAAGGGCTGGCTTTCAATATCACCAGTTGTACCGCCTATTTCAGTTATTAAAACATCTGCACCACTGAACTCTGCACCACTATAAATAAAATCCTTAATCTCATTGGTTATATGAGGTATAACCTGTACTGTTTGACCTAAGTAAGCCCCTGTACGTTCTCTATTAAGCACATTGTAATATACCTTACCAGATGTAAGATTAGATAATTTAGTTAAGTTTTCATCAATAAAACGCTCATAATGTCCTAAATCAAGATCTGTTTCTGCTCCATCATCTGTTACAAAAACCTCTCCATGTTGGAAGGGACTCATAGTCCCTGGATCCACATTCATATAAGGATCTAGCTTTTGAGCAGCCACCTTTAATCCTCTTTGCTTTAGAAGTCGTCCAAGACTTGCAGCAGTAATACCTTTACCAAGACCAGAAACAACACCGCCTGTTACGAATATAAACTTTGTCATTATATCTCCACCGTTCCTTCAAAGACTTTTTTACAATCACCTGTCATATATACAGCATCATCTGTGTAGCGTATAGTAAGCTCTCCACCAAGAAGCTCCACTTTAATATCAGTATCTTTATCACAATAACCATTCAATACTGCAGCTACTGCTGAAGCGCAAGCCCCTGTACCACATGCTAGGGTTTCACCACTTCCTCTTTCCCATACCCTCATTTTTAACCTATTTCTTTCAAGAACCTTAACAAATTCTGTATTTACCCTTTCAGGGAATATTTCATTATTCTCAAAATGAGGTCCAAGTTCATCTAGCTTAAGATTATCTAGCGCAACCTCATTAATCTCCTCATCGAAAAATACAACAGCGTGAGGATTTCCCATAGAAACACAAGTAATACCATACTCTTTACCATTTATACTCACTTTTCTATTTATTATGCTTTCACCTTCCAAGCTAACAGGAATTTTTTCTGGTCTAAGCTCTGCTTTTCCCATATTCACCTTAACCTTAGAAACTGTTCCATTCTGAGTAAACAAATATAATTCCTTTATGCCTGATAAAGTTTCTATTGTCATTTCTTCTTTTTTCACGATACCATTATCATATAGATATTCGGCTACACAACGAATGGCATTTCCGCACATCTTGCCCTCGCTACCATCAAGGTTAAACATTCTCATTTTTGCATCTGCAACTTCAGAAGGCAATATTAATACTATGCCATCTCCACCTACTCCAAAATGTCTATCTGATAAATACACCGATAAGGATTCTGGTGAATTTATTTCCATACCATTAGTATCTGCCGTGTCTATGCAATTAATGTAGATATAATCATTTCCGCAGCCTTGCATCTTTGTAAAATTAATTTTCATACGTTCCCTCCTTAGATGATTTATGTCTATAAGCTCTGTATTAATCTCACTATATCCTGACAATAAGCAATCTGCCAATGCATTTGCTGTGTCTATGGAAGTAAGACAAGGTATTCCTAAAAGGCAAGCCTTTCTTCGGATTTTCACATCATCGGTTGCTGGATTTCTTCCCTTTGCCGATGTGGATATGATATAGCTAATTTTGCCACTTTCAAGTAAAGTTACTGTATTATTTTCTGCACATTCATGAATCTTATTTACCACTTGAACATCAAAGCCCTTACTAGCAAGAACCTGTGCTGTTCCCTTTGTAGCATATAGTTCAAAACCTAACTCATAAAATTTCTTAGCTATATCGCATACCTCTCTCTTGTCGCTATCACGAACAGTTATGAATACTCCACCACTTTTGTGCATTTTGTATCCTGCTGCTATTAGCCCCTTATATAAAGCTTCCTCTATGTTTTTACCTAACCCTAATACTTCCCCTGTTGACTTCATTTCTGGCCCTAAATGGGTATCTAAATCAGTGAGCTTTTCAAAGGAAAACACTGGAACCTTAACAGCTACATAAGGGGGTATTTTAGCTATACCTGAGGAATAGCCCAAGCTACTTAAGCTTTCACCTACGCTTACCTTTGTAGCAAGCTCACACATTGGAATACCAGTTACCTTACTTAAATAAGGAACAGTTCTGGAAGCACGTGGATTTACCTCTATAACATAAATTTCATTATCATAGAGCACATATTGAATATTCACAAGTCCCTTAACATTTAAAGCCATGCAAAGTCTTTTGGTTTCATAAAATATCTTTTCTGCCAACTGATCATCGATATGAGTTGCTGGATATACAGCAATACTGTCACCGGAATGGATACCTGTTCTTTCAATATGCTCCATAATACCTGGTATTAGTACATCCACACCATCGCTTATAGCATCAACTTCAATTTCTAGACCAGGCAAGTACTTATCAATAAGCACAGGATTATCCTGTTTTTGACGTAAGATAATATCCATATATTCCTTTACGTCCTCTGGGGAAAAAGCTATAATCATATTTTGACCACCAAGGACATAAGAAGGACGTAATAAAACAGGATAGCCTAGTTCCCCAGCGGCCTTAAGAGCTTCTTCCTCTGTAAGCACACCGTACCCCTTAGGTCTCTTAATACCTAAGCCCTCAAGCAAATCATCAAAACGCTTTCTGTCCTCGCATATATCAATACTTTCTGCAGATGTACCAATAATTTTTACTCCACGTTGATGAAGCTTCTGGGCCAGCTTTATAGCTGTACCGCCACCAAAAGCAACGATTACGCCTATAGGTTTTTCAATTTCAATTATACTCATTACATCATCAATACATAATGGTTCAAAGTAAAGACGATCTCCAGTATCAAAATCAGTAGATACTGTTTCAGGATTGTTGTTAATTACCACCACTTCATAACCCATATTCTTTAGAGTCCATACACAATGTACACAAGCATAATCAAATTCAATACCTTGACCAATACGTATAGGCCCACTGCCTAACACCACTATACGTTCCTTTTTACTGTTTTCTATAAAGGGTAAGGCTTCATTTTCAACACTATTTTCTATGGAGTAGAAGTAAGGTGTCTTAGCTTCAAACTCACCACCGCAAGTATCAACCATTTTATATGATAAGCCCTTTGGCTCCACTTTTTTCTCTGCTATATTTTTTATACCATATAAAAACCAACGATCTATCTTAGTAATAAGATGAATTTCATCTATAGTCTCTTCAACATTTCCATTTCTTATTGCTCGTAAAATAGCTTCATAAACCACAAATAAACGCTGATCTGTTACAGCGTGAAGAAGAGCCTTTATTTCATTATCGGTTTTCTTTTTTAGTCGAGTTAAATCAAGACTATTAAGTCCAATTTCTGCCCCTCGCACCGCTTTTAATAGGGCAGCTTCAAAGGTATCCGCTATAGCCATTACTTCACCAGTAGCTTTCATTTGTGTACCCAAATCCTTTTTAGCATAAACAAACTTATCAAAAGGCCACTTAGGTAATTTCACTGCCACATAATCTAAAGTAGGCTCAAAAGCTGCAAAGGTTGTACCTGTAACATCATTTTTAATTTCATCTAAGGTATAACCAATAGCTATTTTCGTTGCCACCTTAGCTATAGGATATCCAGTTGCTTTTGAAGCCAAGGCTGAGGATCGGGATACTCTCGGATTAACCTCAATTACTGCATACTCAAAGCTGTGAGGATGTAGGGCAAATTGACAATTACAACCGCCTTCTACACCTAGTTCTGTAATAATATTTAAGGCTGCACTTCTTAGCATTTGATATTCCTTGTCTGCTAGTGTAACTGCAGGAGCTATAACAATACTATCCCCTGTGTGAACACCTACTGGATCGAAATTTTCCATGGAACATACAGTAATCACATTACCTGCTTTATCACGCATAACTTCAAATTCTATTTCCTTCCATCCTGCAATGGATTTTTCTACAAGTATTTGATGGATTGGTGAAAGAGATAAGCCATTTCTAGCGGTTTCTATTAGTTCACTTTCATTGTTAGCAATTCCACCACCGCTTCCTCCAAGGGTGAAGGCAGGACGAATTATGACAGGATATCCATTTTCTTTAGCAAATTCTACTGCAGTGCTTACATCTGTTGCAATAATGGACGGTATTACAGGCTCGCCGATTTTCTCCATTGTTTCCTTGAATATTTGCCTATCCTCAGCCTTATCTATGGTTTCAGGAGAACTACCTAATAACCTTACATTCATCTTGTTCAAGAAACCCTCTTTAGCTAACTGCATGCATAGGGTTAGACCTGTCTGACCTCCTAAACCTGATAAAATGCTATCTGGTCTTTCTTTTTCAATAATTCTCTTGATTGTAGTTAAGGTAAGTGGCTCAATATAAATTTTGTCTGCAATATTTTTATCTGTCATAATTGTAGCTGGATTAGAATTAACAAGTACAATTTCAATTCCCTCATTTCGAAGAACACGACAGGCCTGCGTTCCTGCATAATCAAATTCAGCAGCTTGGCCTATAACAATAGGACCTGAGCCTATGACTAAAACTTTTTTAATGTTCTTATCTAACGGCATATGCTTAACCCCCCATACTTTCTATAAATTTATCAAAGAGAAAGGCGGTATCACGAGGTCCTGCACAGGCTTCAGGGTGGAATTGAACTGAAAGAATAGGATAGTTTTTATAAATAATTCCCTCACAAGTATTGTCATTTACATTAATAAACCATTGATCGGCTATATCCTTATCAATGCTCTCAGAAGTTACTGCATATCCATGATTTTGACTAGAAATATATGTCTTACCGCTTATTAAATCTTTTACTGGCTGATTAGCTCCGCGGTGTCCATATTTTAACTTGTGGGTTTTAAACCCATTGGCAAGGGCTAATATCTGGTGACCCAGACAGATGCCGAAAATAGGTATATTAGCTTTTATTATTTCTTTTACATTTTCTATAACAATTACGTTATCAGCAGGATCCCCAGGACCGTTTGATAACATAATACCGTCTGGATTTATACTTTTTATATCTCTCAAAGTACTGTTATAAGGGAATACCCATACATCACAACCACGTTTTGTAAGCTCCCGTACTATATTTTGCTTTAGTCCAAAGTCAAGTAGAGCCACTCTGTACTTAGGGCTGTCTGATTTATACTCTTTTACTTCTTTAACAGAAACTCTTTCTACAGCATTTTTAATTTTATAATTTTTAATTTCAGTTAAATCTATATTATCAGGTTTCTGGTAGGTTATTTTACCATTCATAACACCATATTCGCGGATTATCTTTGTTACAGCTCTAGTATCAATATGGGATAAACCGATAATATTATTCTCCTTTAAAAAGGCTTCGAGAGTTCCCTGACTTCTAAAATTAGAAGGATTTTCACAGGGATATTTAACAATATATGCACTTGCCCCAATACAATTACTTTCAAAATCAGAGGGTATAATGCCGTAATTACCAATGAGAGGAAAGGTTTGAAGCACTATTTGACCATAATAACTTTGATCTGTTAAAGTTTCCAAATATCCTGTCATTCCAGTGGTAAAGACAATTTCTCCTGTAATTTCACCTACAGCACCTAATGTCTGCCCCTCAAAACATAGTCCATTCTCTAATATCAGATATGCTTTTTTAGACATTACTCATCCCTCCTACATAAAATTCCTTAAGTGCATTCTTTCGAGGGTTTATTACTAACTCTCATAAGTTTTTAATATTCCTTCAGCTACGGCTCTTTTTGTAATTCTATTATCCATCGCCTGTCTTTCAATATATTTATGCGCCTCCGCCTCAGTCATGTTCAAATAAGATATAAGAATGCATTTAGCTCGGTCAACTATACGTATATCTTCAATTTTTTGAATAAGCTTAGAATTTTCCACTTGCATATTCTTTAACTTACTCTGGGCTGCTTTTGCTATCTTTAAAGCAGACCAGAAAAGATTTTTATTTACAGGTTTTGCAATAGTAATTACACCATAATCCTCTACCTTATCGGACACTTCGTCATAGTATTCACTCTTAACCACAAGGATTACCTGGCTAATACCTTTTGAAGCAATATTCCTTGATAAGCTTTCTCCAGTTTCATCACGAAGGGGCGCGTTAATAATAACCAAGTCAAAATCCTGTTCTAGCAATATGCGCCTTGCTTCAGCACAAGATTTAACGGTGACAATTCTGCTTACGGAAAATGCTTGCAAAACTTCAGTAAAAAAAACTATACTTTTTTCGGTAAGCGAAACAATTAGAACAGTCTTCGTATAAATCGCCACCTTTCAAATAAAAGTTAGAAGTTATCTATATAAACCTAAAATATCTCTCCTTGTAAAAATTATCTTTATCATTCGCTTCAGCAAATAATAGAGCTTCTTCCTTTTTGATTTCTATATACTTACGAGCCATTTCCTCACCAATAACACTTTTTACAAATCGAGAGTTTTCAGCTAATTCAATAGCCTTTTCAAGGTTGTTAGGTAATACTCTCAGTTCCTTTGCAATACTTTCGTCAATCCTATACAAATCCATATCAACAGCTGGTGGCAGTTTAAGTCCCTTTTCAATACCCTCTAAGCCTGCTCCTATAATAAGAGCATAAGCAAGATAAGGATTGGCAGTAGGATCTGGAGATCTTAATTCCATTCTTACCTTTTCTCCAATAGCTGCTGGAATTCTAATAAGCTGTGATCGGTTTTGATGGGACCAAGATACGTATTTAGGAGCTTCAAACTCTCCAAAACGCTCATATGAATTAGCTATTGGATTTAAGAACAAGGTTATTTCAGGTACCTTTTCAAGAACTCCTGCAATAAAGCTTTCCGCTACTTGTGAATGTTCGTCCTGCCTGTTCTTAAAAATATTAGAACCATTCTTAGAAAGAGATAAGTTTATATGAAGCCCACTTCCACTCTTACCTTTTAATGGCTTTGGCATAAAGGAAGCAAACAAACCATTTCGTGCAGCTATAGCCTTTACAACAGACTTAAAGGTCATCAAATTATCGGCACTATTTAAAGCATCACTGTACTTAAAATCTATTTCATTCTGACCTGGACCTCTCTCATGATGTGAGGTTTCAGGTTCAAGCCCCATTTCCTCAAGACATAGACAAATTTCACGTCTAATGTTTTCACCTTTATCAAGAGGCGATATATCAAGATAATCTCCGTAATCAATGGTATTTAAAGTTGGCTCACCCTCATCATCGGTCTTAAACAAGTAAAACTCGCATTCTACACCTATCATACATACATAGCCCATATTTTCACAGCGTTTTATAACTTCTTTTAGGATATATCTACTATCTTGGATAAAGGGAGTTTTATCAGGATTTTTAATATCACAGAAAAACCTTATAACCCTGCCTGGTCCTGGACGCCAGGATAACACTGATAAGGTAGAAGGATCTGGAAAAAGCAGCAAGTCTGACTTTGTTACATCTCTAAATCCTTTGATAGCAGAAGCATCAAAAGATATACCATTTTCAAATGCTGATGGAAGCAAGTCTGGCATAATTGAAATATTTTTCATTACTCCAAAAGGATCAGTAAAAGCAAGCCTAATGAACTTCACATCATTTTCACGAACAAACTCCAAAACCTCACTTACTGTGTTTGTCATTTATTAACCTCCTTTATGATTTATATACTTAAAAAGTACAATCTATAGCATAAATTGTCCTATAGTAACCATTCTTTACAAAACCAAATAATCCTCTCTCTTTGGACCTACTGATACATATTTAATCGGACACCCTACAGCATTCTCTATAAAGCGTATATAGTCAAGAGCTGTCTTAGGCAAATCCTCAGCCTTTCTGCATTTGCTTATATCAGTATGAAAACCTTCTAGATATTCATAAACCGGTTTTGCTCTAAGTTGCTTTTCTGTGCTTGGAAAAACTGTTGTCCTAACTCCATCTATCTCATAGGCCACACATACAGGAATTTTATCAAGGTATGATAATACATCTAATTTTGTTAATGCTAATTCATCTGCACCTTGCATTTTTACGCCATAAGCGGAAGCTACTAAATCAAAGCCACCTACTCTACGGGGTCTACCTGTTGCAGCACCGTACTCAGCTCCTGCTTCTCTTAATTTTTCAGCTTCCTCTCCAAATAGTTCTGCTACAAAAGGACCTTCTCCTACACAGCTTGAATAAGCTTTCATGATACCTATAACCTTATCTAGCTTCTTACCAGGTATTCCTGCCCCAATAGGTCCGTAAGATGCTATAGTAGATGATGAGGAGGTATATGGGTAAATACCGAAATCTATATCTCTTAAAGCTCCTAGCTGAGCTTCAAACATAATGTCCTTGTCTTCTTTTATGGCAGTTAGCAAATATTCAGTTGTATCAGTGATAAAGGGCAATAAAGGCTTGCCGTACTCTTCTAACCACTGCATCATTTTTTCTTTAAAAATTATAGATTGCTGGTAGCCAGTGAAGGTTATATTTTTCCACTCAACAATATTAGCTACCTTCTCTTCAAGAACATCCCTTGATGCTAGCAAATCACCCATCCTTATACCCTTTTTCATGTACTTATCCCCATATACAGGGGCTATACCACGTAAGGTTGAGCCATATTTTTTGTCTCCAAGTCTATCCTCTTCAAGTCTATCCTGTTGTCTATGATATGGCATACATATAATAGCCTTGTCACTTATTTTAAGGTTTTCTGGAGTTATTTTTATCCCTTTCTCCTGGAGCATTTTTATCTCACCGCATAAATGCTCTATATCAACAACCATACCGTTACCCATAACATTAACGGTAGTATCTCGTAATATACCTGATGGCAATAGATTCAGTATAAATTTGCCTTTTTCATTGATAACCGTATGACCAGCATTGTTCCCTCCCTGATAACGACAAATCACGTCATAATCAGAAGAAAGCAAATCTACCATACGTCCTTTTCCTTCATCTCCCCAATTAATACCTACTATTGCAGTTAACATAGTTCAACCTCCTAATACTAATATAAAACTAAAAAATCGGACCAATAGTGTTTTTCTTACAAAAAAAGACGCTCATCACACAATGCAAAGTAAACCAAAAACTAACCGACTAAATTTTGTCGATTTTAGCTACTTAATGCATTATCTGATGAACGCCTTTGTTCACTTTAAGATATTATACATTATGGCTATTGGTTAGTCAATGGCATTTATTAAAATATTTCAATTATTCACCAAAAAAATTTATTTGAAAAACATATTGCATTAAAATACATCTCTATGCTATAATTGCAAGCATAAAATTGTATCATTAGCTTAATATTCCAAGTATTAAGCTCCATATGTATTTTTTGAAATTTTTAAATATTTATTCAAAGTTTTACCCTGTTAAGTATTCATAATCAAATGATTTAGATAAAATTTGGGGAGTGATAAAATGTCATATGTAAAAGGAATACTTGAAAAAACTATTGAAAAGAATCCTGGCCAACCAGAGTTTCACCAGGCAGTAAAAGAGGTTTTAGAATCCTTGGAACCTGTATTCAACAAGCGTCAAGACTATCAAGAAGCAGGTATCTTGGAAAGAATTGTAGAACCAGAAAGACAAATTATCTTTCGTGTGCCTTGGGTTGATGATAATGGTAAGGTGCAAGTTAATAGGGGCTATAGGGTTGAGTTTAACAGTGCGATAGGTCCTTACAAAGGTGGGCTTCGTTTTCATCCTTCTGTTAATCTCGGAATTATTAAGTTTTTAGGTTTTGAGCAAATTTTCAAAAATTCTCTAACAGGACTTCCTATTGGAGGCGGTAAGGGTGGTAGCGATTTTGACCCAAAAGGTAAATCTGATGGAGAAATTATGCGTTTTTGTCAAAGCTTTATGACTGAATTGTACAGGCACATTGGCCCAGACACTGATGTTCCTGCTGGAGATATAGGTGTTGGTGGAAGAGAAATAGGATATTTATTCGGACAATACAAGAGAATTAAAAATGCCTATGAAGGTGTTTTAACAGGTAAAGGAATTACCTATGGTGGTAGTTTAGTAAGAACTGAAGCTACTGGCTTTGGTCTAATCTATCTAACAGACGAAATGCTTAAAGATCATGGCAAGAGTATGGATGGCGCTGTTACTGTTATCTCAGGTTCAGGAAACGTTGCTATTTATGCTGCTCAAAAAGCTATGGAACTTGGAGCTAAAGTTGTTGCTCTTAGCGATTCCAATGGATATGTATACGATGCTGAAGGCATTAAACTAGATACTGTAAAGCAAATTAAAGAAGTACAAAGAGGTAGAATTAAAGAATATATTAAATATCATCCTAATGCTGAGTATCATGAAGGCTGTGCAAACATTTGGACTATACCTTGCCAAATTGCACTACCCTGTGCTACTCAAAATGAGCTTAATGAGGAAGCTGCAAAAACACTTGTTAAGAATGGATGCTTTGCTGTTGCAGAAGGTGCTAATATGCCATCAACTGCAGAAGCTGTAGAAGTATTTAAAAATAATAATGTTTTATTTGCTCCTGCTAAAGCAGCTAATGCTGGTGGAGTTGCAACCTCTGCTTTAGAAATGTCTCAAAATAGCATGCGCTTATCCTGGTCCTTTGAAGAAGTAGATGCAAAATTGCAAAATATTATGAAGAATATTTATGCAAACATAACATCTGCAGCAAAGGAATACGGCTGTGAAGAAGACCTTGTAGCTGGTGCTAATATTGCTGGATTTATCAAGGTAGCAGACGCAATGCTTGCTCAAGGTGTAATTTAATTAACATATATAAAACCGCTATAAAAGTAGAAAAATAATCTGTGGTCCAATTGGCAAAGCTGTTGATTGTGCCACAGCTTTTTTTATTGCAAATAATGTATTTTGTCGAATACAGCATGTAATGACAAGTATACTTATTTTTTCCCTATGTTGCTTTGTTTTAAAATAGAGTTGATAAATAAGGAGGAGCATTAGGACAAGCATTAAATTTGGATTTTATTTCATAGAAAGGACTGCTACAAAACTAATAAAGTAAGTTTTTATGTAACAGTCCTGCTGTTTTACAGATTACATATTTTATATATCAATGCTGATTTTGAAACAGCTTTTATGATCCTTTTTTATCTGCTGGCCTATCTGCCAGCAAGCTCACTATCAAGAATATACAATCCATTCCATTGACCATTGATTATTTCTAATATCTGAACAAGAACATTAAATATATCTTCTTCTTCTATTTGCTCATCTACAAACCAAGCAAGAATATTTAGTACTCTTTGATCTTCCTCAGCTCTAGCCTCCTTCACTAAACCATCGATACGAGCAGTTATAGCTTTTTCATGGTCCAAAGCCTTTCTAAACACATCTTCAATGGAATCAAATTTACCGTTTCCAGGATTTAGTTGCCGATATTTTATGCAATATCCTATTGACTGAAGGAAATTTTTGATTTTTGCTGCATGCTCCATTTCTTCTTTTACCTGCTGGTCAATAAAATGTGCCATGCCTTTCATGTTCAAATCATTTAAATACGCTGACATAGTTGCATAAATATAAGCAGATTCCAGTTCATAATTCATTTGTTCATTTAAATTGTCGTATAATTTTCTCATAAAAGATTCCTCCAATGATTTTGTAATAATGACTATTATATTATTCCTTACTTTCAATCTTTTATGAGCTATTTTATGAAAACTTAATATTTTTCTCTTACAGATTTTATAGATAAACTAATAAGCTTTTTTAATACTTCTGTATCGATATCTGACAGTTTGTTAATATAGACACAGCCTTTACCTCTGGTATGCTTACCAAGATCCATTAATAAGCTTTCACTTTGAGCATCCCATAAGTTAAGATATAGACTTATTTTTGACTTTCTTGGTGAAAATCCAACGAGAAAAGTATCTCCTTCATGGCCTGAAGCGTATTTGTAATGATAGGATCCAAATCCTATCATGCTATCTCCCCACATCTTAGCTTCTAAGCCTGTAGCTTCAATAAATATTTTCAATAACTCATAAGCATCTTCTCTTTTCCTAGGATTTTCAACTTTATCGATAAATTCTTGGACACTACTATCCTTTACTTTTGTTTTTAACTCACACATTGATCTTACTCCTTATAAAAGAAATACGTATTTTTCTTCATTGGAGAATTCCTTAGAATAAGTAAAGCCAAGCTCATGGAAATCCTTAATATCCTTCAAATTTGAAATCTGATTTCTTGCCATAAACTTAACCATTTCTCCCCGAGCCATCTTTGCTATTGTTCCCTTTTGTTTTACTTTTCCATTCACTAGCTCGCCAAACTCAATAGTAATGAACTTATCCTTTTCTGTTATATAC
>DGDR01000067.1:6757-11353 GCA_002385545.1 Clostridium sp. UBA3947 | reverse complement strand
CCTCTGCTCTACCAACTGAGCTATCCAGCCTTGCATATTTGCTTCCAAAGACAAGTGATATATTATCATATATACTAAAGAGTTTCATAAAGTCCTTAGTCATTTTAAGAAAATATTTTTTTAAATCTTATTCTAGCTTTTAATTTTTTCATTTTACTACTATTGATACACCCGGATAAGTATTTGCCTGAAAAGTGCTAGCGCCCTTTTAGATATAAGAGGTCGGAGGTTAGAACTAAGATATAAGACATCTAGCCCCACTATCATATGGCTAATTCACTATAGGCGATGTTTGAGTTTCAGGAAAATTAGCAGAGTATAAAAAAAGACCTAGGAGGTTAATTCTCCTAAGTCTTTATAATTACTATTATCTTCTGTCAAATAATCTTCCAAAGAAGCCACCTTCTGATTTAGCATTTGGTGCTACCTTTGAGTACATTTGATCCCAATCTTTTATTATCATCTCTTTGTTTCTCATACCACTTATTTCAGCCTTTAAGGAATTGTTAATTTCCTTTAATGTGTTGGCGTTAAGTCTGTATAAGATATTTATCAATGAAGTTTTTACCTGTACATATAGGTCTTCACCATGCTGTTCTCTGGAGTTGAAGAAGTAGATAATAAATTGTGCAAAAATCTTAGCTCCTAATATTTTATCCATTTCTATGTTGTCAGCTAAAATTGTAACGTACTTAGTAAAGAATAATGCTTTTCTTCTCTCCACACAGAATACCTTTTTAATAACTGCATGTATTGTCCAAGAGTTAACAGCTAAAGCTATCCTTGGTAGGAAGTAATCTAAGAACTCCTCGTACTTTATAATATCCATGTTATCCAAATGTAGGTTAGCATTATTTAGCAACTTATGCATTTCTTCTAAGCCATCAACCTTTTCAAAGTCAGTTGCAAACTTAACTAATGCTACCATATCAGGAGAAGTCTTAATTTTTCTAGCAGCCTTAACTTTTTCAAGCTCATTGATTAATTCAGATTGGCTATCATAGCTCTTGGATAGTGATAATAACATTTCGCAGCCTGTAAGTATTCTAGTTTCAAGCTCTACACCTAAGCCCTCTTCTCCTTCCTTGATAATACCTAGCAGTTCATAGCAAGCCTTTGGATATTCTTGAGTGCCTTCAAGGCTGTCAAGATATTTGCCAATAGCTACTACAAAGTACTGCTCTTTGTAGGAAGCAATTTCATTGAATACATTCTTAACGTATCTCCAGAAGAACTTTTGAACGTTTGAAGCTACACTTAAATTAGTTAGATATTCTTCAAATAGCAGCTCGTTTCCAAGAGGTAGTGTACTCATAGCCGTTCTTATGTCATTTGCCTGCTCTATAGACTTACTGTCGATTATATCTACAAATAAGCCTACAGCATCTCTTATATCTCCTTGATCCTTTTGCTTGCTATAATAGGAAACCATTATAGAGCTTAATTCAATAGCTTCTAAATTCATTTCCTTTAATAGTGAAAGGAGTTCAAACTTTGATGCATGCAGAACACCTGAACGGATTTGCTGCATTAGCAATTCATTATATATCTTTCCAAAGATCTCCTTGTGTTCTTCCACATAGAATACCTTTTTAATTAATGCTGCATTTTCTAATACATTTATTTTACTAAATAAGTTAGGCATACACCAATTTAGATATTCAGTATATCTTTGTGGTGTTGTACCATCTAATACAACATCTGTATTCTGTAAAGCACTTATAAGCTTTTGTGCTGAATCTGTTGACTGAATTAACATTCCAAGTCTTAGAACGTCTCCTACGCTTGGCTTTACATCTATAGCGTTCTTCTTCTTAATTGCTTCAATCTCATCAATTATCTCTAGAGTCTGCTGAGCTGGGAAGATTAAAGGTATTGTAGCCTCATACTCTCTAACAATAGATGCTAATACATTTGGACTTAGCTTAACCTTTTCGTCAGCTACTAGCTCTAGAATATTCATACATTCTTCAGTGTATCTTTCAGTACCTTCAATAGTATTCATATAGTATTCAAAAGCATTTGAGAAATAATCATTCTTAAACTTTGGAATTCTATTGAATACCATTCTGCTATAGCTCCAGAAGAATTCAGTCTTATCTGTTGCTTTATCAAAGAGCACCTTGAACTCATCTAACAATAGCTCTAAACCATTATCAGATTCTCCAATATACAATCTTACTTCATCAGTCCACTCTTCTCCATTAGCTTTTGTTTTATCCATATAGTACTTAACAGCTTCTGAAGAATTATTTCTTAGGTTCATGTAGTATCTAGTCAATACCCGTGCAAAGAATTCCTTTGCTTCAGTTATTAAATCCATGATGATGTATAATTCTTTGCTTTCTGTAGACAATTTATCAACACAATTATTGATAAAGCCTTCATAAACACCTTGATTATCCCAATGTCTTCCACTAGCTATTAGATACTCCATAACTATGCTCATGTAGAATTGTACCTGCTTAGCATTCATGCTACCCAAATACTCATTGAGCTCAGCTAGCTTTTCAGGACTTAGGGCATACTCAACATACTTTTCTGAGCCATGTTCCTTCATGGCACTTACTCTCTTATAATAGCTTAAAATATCAGTAATTTTAGTTTGAGAGTTAGCGATGAGTAACTCTATTGTCCACTGTAGGAATTCCTTATACTTGCTATCAGAAACACTTGATAAGTCTGGAACCTCATTTGTAATCAGCTCAACTATCTCCTTGTATGTATGAGCGTTTTCTAGCTTTATTCCAAACTCAGTCAAAGCTACAATGTTGTTTACTGTTACAATATTTCTTCTTCTCTTTATTGCCGCTAAGGTAATCATGGCATCCTTAGTTTCTTTATCTTGTACCTTAAGTGGTATTTGATTCTCATATTCTTCTATAATCTTTGTTAGTATCATGTTGTCTATCTCTATCTGATTCTTAGAAGCCATGATTATTATTTTTAGACATTCTTCTTTAAATATAGGCTCGTCCTTTATAAGAGCTAGATAATAAGCAATTGCTTCAGAGAAATGATTTTGTCTAAAGCCTGCTATGCTATCAAGAACTTGTACCAGATAAGTCCAGAAGAACTCATCCTTCTTTGGAGCCTCATTTAAGTTGATAGCAAACTCCTCTAGTATCAATTCTGTTCCCTTTGGAGTATTATAGATGAGATTTCTTAATTCCTTAGCCTTATCTGTATTCTCTCTCAGCTTTTCAATGCAGAATATTACAGCTTCCTGCTTCATTTCTGGATTGTTTTCTGCCTTGCTATAATACAAGCCAATCAAGCTAGCAACATAGCTTAATCTACCATTGAAGCCACTAATAGCAGATCTTAAGCTTATATTGTTCTTCACAAGCTTATCAGCACAGTTGCTTAGGAAATCTTCAAAGGAGCCAGTATCCACAATATCAATGTCACTTTCCTGTATTACAGAAAGTACTATACCAAGATAGAATTGAGCAAACTTAACATCATACTCCAATACATATTGTGAAAGTCTTTTTATATTTTCCTCATCTATAGTGTATTTAGCAAACTGCTTGATATCATTGGACTCAATATTCTTGATATCATTAAAGAATTTATATACTGTTTCAATATCGCTCTCAGAAGTCTTTAGCAATAATTCCTGCAGATATCCATAGAAAAATTTGCAAACCATGTTATATAGTACTTCTTCACCTAGCTTGCAAGCCATATCCATCATTGTTCTTAGTAGTATAAAGGCTGTCTTCTCATCTAAGTTGCTACCTGCTCTGGTTACAACCACATTCATCTTTTGAAGGAGCATTTTGTAGGTATCCTTGTAAGCATAATCATCAATAAAGCTCATAGCCTTATTGATTGAATCATATTCCATATACTCTACTCCATTGTTCAATAAATAGAACAACTCTAGACAGCTATCTATATCTGGACCCAACTTAGTATAGTTGAACTCATCAACAAAATTCTCAAAAACATAGAAACTTTGATCATTAAGCATATATCCAACTTGAGCAAGCTCGGAATATCTGCTGTTATATGCAACACGAGTATTTAATCCTTTAGCAAAATTAAATACAACTACATTTGAATCATCTTCACTGTAGTAGTTAGGATTTAACCGTTCTTCTGTAGAATCTATAAAAATTAAGCAATTGTTTATTTCTGGTGTCTGACCATTTTTATAGTTCTTAAATACAAGAGTAGCTCCAACCTTCTTTGGAAGTGACATTTTTACTGCCGCTATCCAATATGGAATATTATCTGCATAATCACAAAGCATTACAGGTTTATGACTTCTTTTATAGTCTATAAGCGCATTAAGGATGTCTTTAATCTTGCTCATCCTTAATTCGAAAATCTTATTATTTACCTTTTGCTTTAAGAATTCTGACACCTTTTCAAAGGAAATATCTCCATAAACTGGATACTCAACGGTGTCCATAACAAAGGTATTTATCTGTTCAGTTCTTTGAATTTCTTTTTCTTCTGTTTTATTTACTTCCAGAATCGGCTCTGGAACTGACGGTTCTTCTAGCGGAACATCAACTTTTCCAGCTGACAAAATTTCCTGGCTAGTTCCCTTTATCGCAGCCCTAAACCTATTTGCCATTTTTC